>JANQKX010000096.1 GCA_028280915.1 Kiloniellaceae bacterium | reverse complement strand
CGGCTTTTCAGAGCTTTCGGGCCGCGTTATCTAATGCTTGCGATGAATGACATCGCGGCGCATCAGCTGCCTAACCGAAAACTCTGAAAAGCCGTCCCTATGGGTCATTACTCCCGAGATTTGGTATAAGCCCCTATTTTGCGGGCTTAATCTTAAGAGACCGTTATCCCTACCAGATGGTTATGAGGCCGCCGCATGGGTGGCGACGACCGACCTGAGCAAGGGCGCATAGTGGGCAAAGCCAGGTGTTTCCTTGCCGGCCACCTTGGCGGCCTCGTCCCAGTACCGCACCTGTAAAATGGCTTCCAGATGGGGATTTTTCTCGAATTCCGCCATCTCTTCCGACGACATGGGGCCGCCTTGGAGCCTCAGGCTGTGCACCGAGGCGGAGGATAGGCGGTCGAAGTATTTTGGCCGCTTGGCGCAGAGATAGCGTTTCGCCGCCACGTGATGGCGCACGCAATCGGTCACCAGGCTGGGAAAATAGGCCGCCAACACGCGGGCACCGGCGCTTTCGTGCTGGTTGTCGATGTCCTGATCCATGGCGTCATCGGGGAATTCGTTGGTGAAGTGTCCGATGTCGTGGAGCAGCGCCGCGGCAACCAGTTCGTCCGAGGCCCCGACTTGCTCGGCCAGTTGAGCTGCTTGATACATGTGTTCCGACATGGTGACCGCCTCGCCCAGGTAAGCTTCCGCCCCGCGCCGGGCGAAGATATCGCCGATAAACGCGACGATAGTATCCGCCGTCGGTTGGGCCACCGTGCCATTGTCGCTACTTGCTCGGGTCATGCTTGCGCTCTCCTCTGTGCGTGTTCCAGGACCGACAGGGTGGACAACAGGCCGTCCTTATCAAAATAACAGCCCTGCAGCCAACGGCTCCCCTCGCCGGAAAAGGCGTTGCGGGAATGCAATACCCGCGTGTTGTCCAAGAGGAAGGATTCGCCGGGTTCCAGCTTAAAGCTGACGGCCATCCCAGGGTCATCGACAATATGGCTGAAGCGACGATAAGCCTGGTAGTAGGCCATCATTTGATCATAGGGAATGTCGCGGAGCGGGGCGATGGAGCGGTTGTTGAAACGCACCGCGATCAGCTCCCCGTCGGGAGCCAGTTCCAGCATGGGCCGGCGCGCCGTCAAGTGAACCCCCGCGCCGCCGCCGTATTCGAAGCGGGCGCAATGCCGGCTCAACAGGTCAAAATCTTCCGGAGCCTCGTCCCGCAGGCGCTGTGCCGCGCGGAATCCGTCGATCACCTTGGACTCGCCCCCCGCCGCGGTGTTTTCCAGGCAGTAGAGCAATTGTAGGGTCGGCGTGGGGTCCCGGTAGGGATTGTCCGTGTGGGCCTGCAGGCCCAAGCCGGTATAGGCTAGGTTGACGGGATTGACCTCGCTGCGCACTTCGAACCACTTGCCGTAGTTGGTCTCGCGCACAAAGCCGAACAGCTCGCCGACCCGCAGCAAGGCCCCGCTCTCGGCGGGTCCCCCGGTCAACTTTGCAAAGCCGAAACGCCGCACACTAGCCAGCCAATCCGCCAGGGCGGCCGGGTCTTGGCGGATGGTTTGGAAATCGCCACTGGGCACATGGCCGTTCAGTCGATGGTCCCAGGTCTCAAGCGCCGATCCGATCCAGCCAACCCTCTCCGGCGCCTTATGATCATAAGCATTCTCCAACAGCCAATCGGCCGTGAAGGTCGCGGCCTTGCCCTCCGGGGCAAAGGTCAGAACAACGCCCTGATCAGTCAGTTCCCCATGGGAAATGTGGGTATCAAGGGGGACGTCACCGATGGTGATCAGGCGTTGACCGTTTTCCGGCGAGCGCGTGGCTGGGTCCAAGGCATTGTCGCGGAGCCACAGGGCATGAAAGCGCCGGGTCTGTCCATCGGCCCACCGCAGGGCCACTTCCCGACCGTCATACATGATGTCGAGGGCTGTGAGGGTTGACACGATGGCCTCCGTCTCCAATCAGGCTATGGACAAAATGGGCTTCCGGTGTCATTAAATCAAATAATGGTTTTTTGGTTTTTGACTATATTTTTGTTATGTCAGATTCGAACGATAAAGGTGCCCTGCCGCCTTTGGAATGGCTGCGGGTCTTCGAGGCTGCGGGCCGCCGAGGCAGTTTCACCTTGGCGGGCCAGGAACTGGGTCTGACCCAGGCCGCGATCAGCCAGCGTATCCGCAACCTGGAAGGCCACCTGGGTGCACGCCTTTTTGTGCGTCTGCGCCGTGGCGTGGAGCTCACCACGGAAGGGGAGGCCTATTTGCCACAGGTGCAAAACGCCCTGCGGTCCCTGCAGCGCAGCACCGCGGACCTCTTCGCCGCGCCGCTGAAAAAGGCCTCCATTGCCGCGCCCGTTTCGGTGATCCACCTATGGATCATTCCCCGTTTGCCGTTGCTCAGTGACCATCTGCCCCGGTTGCAGCTGTCCTTTCATGCCATCCAGCGGCCGGGCGATTATCCGGCGGTCGACGGGGATTTTGAGATTCGTTTCGGCGCGGGCAAGTGGCCGGGCCGGGCCGGTCTCCGGCTTTATGAAGAAGTCCTGGCGCCCGTTGTCGCTCCCTGCCTTCTGGAGAAAGGACCTTCGGATTGGCGCCGCTTGCCTCAGATCGCCGTTTTCGGGCCGCGTTATGGCTGGCAGGACTGGGCCGCCCGTACCCTGGTGCCGCCGCCCCGCCCGCCGAGCCTGCGTTTTGACAGCTATGCGGCCGGCCTCAAGGCCGCCGTCGCGGGGGCGGGGGCCATTCTGGCCTCTCTCCCGCTGAGCGAGCGGGCCCTGGCCGAAGGGCACCTGCAACGCCTGCCGGAGCCCGAACTGAGGATGGAAGAGGGCTATTGGATCACTTGGCGCGACGACCGCCCGCACTCCCGCGAGCAAGAAACGCTGGTTTCCCTTCTTACTCAGAGCGGCGCTTCTTGAGCCTTTGGCTGGATTTCGTCAAGGGCTTGGGGAGCGATTCTCCGTTGGCGGGTGAGGAGGTTGTACAGCACGGGGATGACAAACAAGGTGAGGCACAGGGCGGAGATCAGGCCACCCATGACGATGGTGCCGATGGCCAGGCGGCTTTCCGCGCCGGCGCCCGAGGCCAGCACCAGGGGGATGGCGCCGAAAATGGTGGACAGCAGGGTCATGACGATGGGCCGCAGCCGGCTCACCGCGCCCTCCACCGCGGCTTCCGCCACGCTCTGGCCCTCGCGCAGCAGCTGATTGGCGAACTCCACGATCAGGATGCCGTTCTTGGCCATGAGCCCCACCAAGAGGATCAGGCCCACTTGGCTGAAGATATTGAGGGAATTGCCCGTCAGCCAGAGCGCGAGCAGGGCACCCGTCGTCGCCATGGGCACCGTGAGCATGATGGCCAAGGGCTGCAGGAAACTCTCGAATTGGGCCGCCAGCACCAAATAGACCACGATCACCGCTAAGGCGATGGTCAGCATGATGGTGCCCGACGACTCCACGTATTCCTTGGAAAGGCCATTGAACGCCAGACGAGCCTCGGCGGGCAGGGTTTGCTCCACGGCTTGACTGGCGAAGGTGATGGCCGATCCCAGGTCGTAACCATCGGCCAGGGCCGCCGAGATGGTGATGCTGGGCAGGCGGTCATGCCGGCGCAGGGTGGCCGCGGCAGCCTGTTCGCTCACCGAAACCACGGAGTCCAGCGGGATCAATTGGCCGGAGGTATCCGAGCGCACAAAGATGGAGGTGAGGTCGTGGGGCACGCGCCGGTCGTCGTCGCCGGCCTGCAAAATCACATCGTATTCCCGCCCCCGGTCGATGAAGCGGGTCACGTCCCGGGAGGCGATCATGGTTTGCAGGGTGCGGCCGATCTCCTCCACGCTGATGCCCAGGTCGTCGGCCCGCAGCCGGTCCACGTTGACGCCGAATTCCGGCTGGTTTTCCTCGTAGTCGATTTCGATGTTCAGCAGGTTTGGGTTCTTTTCCAGTTCGACGGCCAGCTGATCCACCCATTGCTTCACTTCCTGATGGTCATGGCCGCCGATGACGATCTGCAAGGGCTGGCGCGAGCCGCGCAGGCCCAGCCCGGTTGGCAGTACGGGGAAGGCACGGGCACCTGTGACCTCCGAGAGAGGCGGGATGAGTTCCGCCGCGATTTGGGCCGAGGTACGCTCCCGGTCGTCCCAGTCCTTCAAGGACACCACGATAAAGGCCCGATGGGGCGCGCCGCGGAAGCCCATGATGCTGCGCACCACCTCCGCTTCGCCGTTGTCCAAAAGGGGCTGGAGGATATCCTCCACCTGGGCCGACTGAGCATTGATGTAGTCGTAGTTGGCGCCCTGGGGACCGGTCAGGCTGACAAAAAAGACGCCGCGGTCCTCCTGGGTGGTCAGTTCGCTGGGCAGGCGGTCATAGATGCCGACGGTCCCGGCGGCCACCGCTAAAGCGCCCAGGCAGACCAGCCAAGGCAGCTTGATCAAGCGGTGCAGGGCCGCGCCGTAGGCCCGCTCGATGGCCGCGAAGCGGTGGTCCATCCACAGGGACAGTTTGCTTGGCCTGGGATTGGCGGCGAAGAGCTTGGAGGCCAGCATGGGGCAGAGGGTCAAGGCGACCGTGGTCGACACCAAAACCACCAGGGCCATGACCACGCCGAACTCGGTGAACAACCGGCCCACCTTGCCCTCCATCAGGGAGATGGGCAAGAACACCGCCACCAGGGTCATGGAGGTGGCGAGCACGGCGAAAAACACTTGGTTAGTGCCGGCGATGCTGGCTTGGACCGCTTCGGCGCCCCTGGACATATGGCGCTGGATGTTTTCCAGGATCACGATGGCGTCGTCCACCAGGATGCCCACGGCCAGGACCAAGGCCAAGAGAGTCAAGGTGTTGATGGAAAAGCCGAGCAGATAGATGCCGAACAAGGTGCCGATCAGCGCCACGGGGATGGTGACCCCGGGGATCAGCACCGAGCGCCAGGAACCGAGGAAGAGGAAAATCACCGCGATCACGATCAGCACCGTGAAGCCCAGCGTCCGACCCACTTCCTTGATGGAGGCCTGGACGAACTTGGCCTCGTCGAAGGCAACGACGATCTCCGTGCCCGGCGGAAGGCTGGGGGACAGTATCTCGATCTCCTTGCGGACCAGATCCGAGATGGCGACCGTATTGGCCTTGGATTGGCGCAAGACGTTCATGCCGATGGCGGTGCGGCCGTTGGTGCGCACGCCCGTTTGGTCATCCTCCACGCCCAATGCCACATGAGCCACCTCGGCCAGGCGGGTGGCGTGGCGGTCGCCGGCCTTCACCATGATGTCCTTGAACTGATCCACCTCCGCCAGGCGGGCATCGGCGCGGACGCTGAATTCCCGGGCGCCGCTGCGCAGCTGACCGGCCGGGAGTTCCACGTTGTTGCGCCTCAGCGCGTCTTCCACGTCCTGGGCGGTTACCTCGCGGGCCGCCATTTCCTGCCGGTCCAGCCAAATGCGCATGGCCTGCCGGCGCTCGCCGTCGATTTCGATCTGCGCCACGCCATCCAAGGTGGCCAGGCGATCCACGACCTTGCGTTCCACCAGGTCCGTGAGTTCGGTGGGGGTCAAACTGTCGGAAAAAACCGACAGGCGTATGATCGGATCCGAATCGCTGTTGTTCTTGGAGACGACGGGTAGCTCTGCGTCCTCGGGCAGGTCGTTGACGATGGCGTTGACCGCGTCGCGCACGTCATTGGCGGCCTCCGAGATGTCTACGGTGGTGAGGAACTCGATGGTGGTGCGGGCCTGGCCCAGCCGACTCTGGGATGTAATGGTGTCGATGCCGGCGACCCCGGCGATGGCGCTTTCTATCGGCTCGGTCACATCCGTGTCGATGACTTCCGGCGCCGCGCCCGGATAGATGGTGGTGACCGTAATTTCCGGCGATTCCACGTCGGGCAGTTCCCGCAAGGCCAGGCGGGGCAGGACAAAAAGCCCGAACAAAACGATCACCAAAGAAACCACCGTCGCCGCGACCGGCCGGCGCACGCTGAGAGCTGGAAGCGACATGTTCAGGTCCGCTCCTCTGGCATGGCCGTTGGGGGTGAAGGCGCGGAAAGGTCGACAGGCGCCAGGTAATCCAGCGTGTCCAGCACCCGGACCGGGACCCCGTCCCGAAGGTTTTGCAGGCCCTTGGCGATCACCTTTTCGCCCTGGGCCAGGCCGCTCAGTACCTCGACCCAATCCCGCTCCCGTTGACCCAGTTCGATGGGGCGGAGGTCCGCCTGACCGGCGTTTGCCACGAAGACAAACGACTCCTTGCCTTGGGCCACGACGGTTTCGTCGGGAACCATGATCGCCGTCCGGCTATCCAGGGGGACGGAGACATTCACGAACATACCCGTGGGCAGATCCCGGTCCCGGTTGGGCACTTCGGCGCGCACGCGAAAGGCGCGGCTCGTCTCGTCGACCCGTGGATCCACAGAGGCGATCACGCCGGGGAAGTCGCGCTGGCCAAAAGCCGCGGCCCGCAGGGTGACCGGCATGCCGGGGGTAATGACGCCGTAATAGATTTCAGGGATCGAGAACTCGACCTCCACAATGGAAAGATCGTCCAGGGTGGTGACCACCATGCCTTCGCTGACATGGCTTCCCGGGTCCACTTCGCGAAATCCGACCGTACCGTCAAAGGGGGCGACAAGGGTGCGTTCCGCCAGCAGCTTCTCGCTCAGCTGCAATCGGGCTTGGGCAACGGCGAAGTCGGCCTGCAGGGCGTCCACCTCGGCTTGGGCAATGCGCTGTGAGGCCACTAACTGCCGGGCGCGGGAAAGGGCGATTTCGGCCAATTCCAAGGCGGCCCGCGCCTCCATGACCTGGGCTTGCTCGCTTTCCTGGTCCAGACGGGCCAGCACCTGGCCTTGTTCGACCCGCTCGTTGGGAGCCACGGAGACGTCGACCAGGCGGCCGGCGACCAATGGGGCGACATTGATGGACCGGTGGGCCCGGGTGGTCCCGATGGCATCCACCCGGCTGTGCAATTCGCGAAGTACCGGTTCGGTCACGTCCACCGCAAGCGCCGGGACCGGCGCAGCGGCCCCTTGCGCCGCGAGAGGACCCTCGTCGGGGCGCGTGAAGATAAAGCCACCTGTGACGGCGGCGATGAGAACAACACCAAAAAAGATTTGCAAAAGGCGTGACATTCCTTGTCTTTACCCCTTGTTCCTTACCTGGGTCCGGGTTTTTGAAGAGCTATGATATAGGTTTGCCTGATGGGACGATTGTCAACGGCGTTAACCAGGTTTCCCGTTAATTGATCCTTGCGGAATGATGAAACCTTCGTCACTTTTCCCTTATGCAGCCGATGATGCTTCATGATGGCCCCGAAACAGCGCCGCTCAAGATTATCCTGGCCCATGGCGCCGGCGCGCCCATGGACAGCCCCTTCATGGCGGCTTTCGCCGAGGGCCTGGCCGCACGGGGCTGGCGGGTGGTGCGCTTTGAGTTCGACTATATGGCCGAGCGGCGGGTGAGCGGCAAGCGGCGGCCGCCCGCGGCGGCGGCAAAGCTTCTGGACGAGTGGCAAGCGGTGCTGACGTGCCAGCGGGTACCTGGCCAGAAACTGGTCATCGGGGGCAAGTCCATGGGCGGGCGCATGGCCAGTCTCTTGGCGGACCAAGTTCAAGCCGATGGGCTGGTCTGCTTGGGCTACCCCTTTCATCCGCCCGGCAAGCCCGACCGCCTGCGCACCGAGCATTTGGCGCGCTTGGCAACCCCGGCCCTTTTCGTGCAAGGCACCCGTGACGCCTTGGGAACCCGGGAAGAGGTGGCGGGGTATAATCTGTCGCCGCAAATCCGCTTCCACTGGGCCGAGGATGGGGACCACAGCCTAAAACCCCGCAAGGCCTCGGGTTTCACCGAGGCGGGCCACTGGCAAGGGGCGATCACCGCCATCGACGGCTTTTTGACCGAGCGCTGCCGGTGACAATGCCAATTTGCCCAAAAAGTCCGTTCCGTCCCCGGTCCAACGGCAAATGCCTAACCAATTGAGGAGGAGCCTAACATGCACAAAAGCCGATTGGGCGGACTGATCATCGATTGCCAGGGGGATGATCTGCCGGGCGCGGCCGCCTTTTGGAGTCGGGCCCTAGGGCTGGATCCCATGCCCGTGACCGATCCGGCCGACAAAAATTATGTGACCTTGGAGACGCCGCCCAACGAAGTGGATATCGAGGTCCAAAGGGTGGCACACGAGAGCCGGGTGCACATCGATATTGAAACCGATGATATCGATGCCGAGGTGGCGCGCCTCATCGACCTGGGTGCCCAAGAGGTGGCGCGAATCCGAGGCTGGGTGGTGATGCAGGCACCGACGGGGCAGCGCTTCTGCGTGGTCAAGGTGCAGCGCGCCAATTTTGCGGAAGAAGCCAATATCTGGCCGTAAAACGCGTTCCTTGTGAGTCATTGTCGCCAAGCCTTGGTATTGGGCTGGACATTGCAGGTTAGGCCCTTAGACTCCGCTGCAATTGATCAATCGCCGAACCCAGATGCCGGGTCCGTTCCCAAGGAGGTCAGCCATGAGCGATGATGCCAGCGTACGTCTTGAAACCGATTCCATGGGCGCCTTGGAAGTGCCCGCGGAACGCTATTGGGGCGCGCAGACCCAGCGCTCGCTGCAGAACTTCAAGATCGGCGGCGAGACCATGCCGCCGGCGCTGGTCAAGGCCCTGGGCATCCAAAAGCTGGCCGCGGTGCGCGCCAACATCGGCCTGGGCGCCATGGACGACGAGCGGGGCAAGGCCATTGCCACCGCGGCGGCGGAGGTGGCCGACGGCCAACACATGGGGGAGTTTCCCCTGGTGGTCTGGCAAACCGGCTCGGGCACCCAATCCAACATGAATGCCAACGAGGTGATTGCCGGACGGGCCAATGAAATCCTGACCGGCCAGATCGGCGGCAAGGAACCGGTGCATCCCAACGATCACTGCAACATGGGCCAATCGTCCAACGATACTTTCCCCACCGCCATGCACATCGCGGCCGCGACCTTGATCTCCGGTGAAACGATCCCGGCGCTGACCGCCTTGCACAAGGCCTTGGATGCCAAGGCGAAGGCGTTCAAGAAAATCATCAAAATCGGCCGCACCCATTTGATGGATGCCACGCCGCTAACCCTGGGGCAGGAATTCTCCGGCTACGCCAAGCAGGTCGAGAACGGCATCAAGCGGGTGCGCGGCACCCTGCCGCACCTTTGCCAGCTGGCGCAAGGGGGCACCGCGGTGGGCACCGGCTTGAACGCGGTCAAGGGCTTCGACAAGGCCTTCGCCGCCGAGGTCAAGAAGATCACCAAGCTGCCCTTCGTGACCGCGCCCAACAAGTTCGAGGCCTTGGCCGCCCATGACGCCATCGTGGAAGCCTCGGGCGCGCTCAATGTGGTCGCTTGTTCCTTGATGAAGATTGCCAATGATATTCGCATGCTGGGCTCGGGCCCGCGCTGCGGCCTGGCCGAGATCATCTTGCCGGCGAACGAACCCGGGTCGTCCATCATGCCCGGCAAGGTCAATCCCACCCAGGCCGAAGCCATGACCATGGTGTGCGCCCAGGTGATTGGCAACCACACCACCGTGAGCGTGGCCGGGGCGACGGGGCACTTCGAGCTGAACGTCTTCAAGCCGGTTTTGATCTATTCTCTGCTGCAGTCGGCAAAACTGATCGGCGATGCCTGCGACAGCTTTCGGACGCACTGCGTGGAAGGCATCGAGGCCAACGAAGCGCGCATCCAAAGCCTGATGGAACAGTCCTTGATGCTGGTGACCGCGCTCAACCCCCATATCGGTTACGACAATGCCGCCAAGGTGGCGAAAAAGGCCTACATGGAGCATTCGACGCTGAAGGAGGCTGCCGTGGCGCTGGGCCTGATGACCGAGGAAGAGTTCGACCAACGGGTCCAGCCCAAGGACATGCTGGGGCCGCGGACCTTGGTCAAAAAAACGGCGAAGGCGGCCTCGAAAACCACGGCTAAAACCAAATCGAAAAAGCCGAAGTCGGGCAAAAAGACAAAGTCCTGACCGGCTAGGGCGCCGCGGAGGCGGGCCGGCCGGTGCAGCAGGCGATCAAGAAACGTTCGGTGACCATCGCCGGCCACAAGACCAGCTTGTCCCTGGAAGCGGCCTTTTGGGACGCCTTGAAAGACGAAGCCCGCCGCCGCGGCCTGTCGATCAATGCCCTGATTAAGGAGATCGACAAGGACCGGCAGGGCAACCTTTCCAGCGCCGTGCGGGTCTTTCTTTTGCGGGAAACGCGAAGATAGGTCCATTCGGCCCGCGGCCCATGGGGGCGTCGCCCCTCGTGATGTATTGGGTTACGGCTGGACTTGGCTGTCGGGCACCACCCCGTCGGTCTTGAGTTCCGGATTGTTGAGGGGGCCCTTCAAGGTCAAGGTGGCGAAGGGGATGCGCGGGCTGGTCGACTGGTACATCTCACTGACCGCGGCAATTTGCCAGGTGGGCAAATTGATCTGAAGCTCGCTGAGGGCAATATTGCCATTTCCCTCGATTCTGCTGTCACCGCTGCGCAAGACACCGTCGTCAATGGCAAAACTGCTTTCCAGGTCGGTCTTTTGATCGCCAAAAGCTTGCCCAAAAAAGGCAAAGACGTCGGCAAGCCCGTTTTCTGTTGTCGTGGTGCCGCCAGTTTCCTTTTCAGCCCCGCTATCGAAGGTCAGCTTGCCCGCAATCGTGCCGTTGCCATTCAGATTGGAGATCAGGTTTTCCGGATTGTCCCCATCACTCGACAGGGTCGCTTGGAAATCGACCGGGCCCGTCGGCGGTCCCAAATCGGCGTAGAGGGGCGACAGTCGCTGGAGCTGAATGGATTCGCCGGCGGCGTCCAGATCGAACTCCAAATTGTGGGCCGCGGCGATTTGGCCGCTTACGGACAAGTGGGGACCGCTATCGGCCGACCCCGCCGAGAACTCGGATAAGGTCAGTGTACCGTCTTCCAGGCTTGCCGACGCGGTGCTTTGATTGAACTTGATACCGCCGATTTTCAGACTTTCGGCGCTGATTGCAAAATTGATGTCCGAACCGCGCAGGAAATCCAACTCGAACCGCTGCCGGGACCAGGTCCGCGGCTGGGACCCGTCCTCTTGGGTTTCGCCCCAGTTCCGGGGCAAAAACTGCGCTATGTTGAGAGCGCCGGCCGTGAGTTTGACGTCGGACTTTGGGCGGTCTTTCGACATATCCAATAGGATGTCGCCGGCGACGGTGGTGTTGCCGATCTTGCCGTCAATTTGGGTGAAGTTGAATTGGTTCGGCGAGGCTTCAAGTTTTGCCTTTAGGCTGACCTGCCGCAATTTGCGGCTGGCCTTGTCGAAGAGGCCCAGGCGGCGCAGCAACTGCGCGAAGGAGGGGTGGCTCAACGCCAGATCCAGCGCAAATTTCGTCTGGTCGTCCGTCACGTCGCCGGCCACATGGAGCTCACCGCCGAAAATGCTCACATCGCCTTCCAGATTGAATTGATCGGCGGTACCGCGAATGATGCTGGTGGCCGTCAGTTGGCCGACCCGCAACGTGTCCGTCAGACCAAAACCCAGGGCGCGCAGCAATTGGGCACCCTTTTCGGCCGTGACATCCAGATAGCCGTCGAAATCCGGCGTTGCCGCCAAATTGCCAACCTTGCCCCGATAATCGATTTGCGCGCCGGCATAGGCGCCGATGTGCCCTTTGCGAAAGGTCACCTCGCCCTGCTGCAGCGTCGCCTCCACGGCGATGTCCCTGTAGTTTTGGGAGTCGATGGTGAGCTTACCGACGGTGACGTTGACATTGGCATCAAAGTCGTTCAGCCAAGCGAGCATGGACCGCTCGACCGTATCGGTGACATCCCCGGCCACATTATTGCTTTGCTGATTATTCTGTCCGCTCTCATCGCCGGTCAGGGGGAGATAGGCGTCCAAGTTAAAACGGTCCAGATTAACGCCGATGCCCAGTCCCGGCCGGTCGCGCAGGGCGATGACCAGGCCGCCGGTGATCTGGCTGGCATCGACCCGGAAATCCATCTGAGAGGTCGACAGCTGGTTTTGAGAGAACTTGATGCGGCTGCTCAGGCTCATCTTGCGCAAGCGGTTGGCGGGCACATCGGGAAAATCCGCGCCCAGCCAGCGCAGTAGGCCGCGGAAGTTGTCCGATCCGGCCTCCAACCGACCCTCGAAAGCGCTGTCGTCTTGGCCCAGGGGCATTTGGCCCGTCAAGGCGATGTCCGAGCCGCCGGGCAGCAGGGCGGTCGCTTGTTTGATGTCAATGGAACCGGGCATCACTTCCGCGTTCAGCAGCATTTGACGGACCACCTGGCCCCGGAAAACCAAGGTGTCTGCCGTCAATTTGAGGCTCGCGGCCACGTCGCCAAGGGTTTCGTCAAAAGGCCCCGCGCGCGGTGCCGGGCGCGGTGCTTCTTCTTGGGTCTCCGGCGTTTCGCCTTGCTGTTGGGCACTGAGTTCCAACAATTTGTCCAGGTCTAAATGCTTGGCCGCGAAAGCCGCTGAGACCCGCCAAGGTTCCCCGTCGCCGTCGCTTGGCTCTAGCTTGCCGTCCACCCGGCCGTCCGCGGTTAGGCTGCCGACCGAGAGGATGAGCTTTTGTGCCGCAAAAGAGGTCTCGTCGGCAGTGATCTCGCCCTCCAGACTAAAGGGCTGGGCCAGGACCGGCGGCAGGTTTTCGTCCGGTGCGAAAAACAGCCTGACGGAAGATGCCAGGCTGTCGCCCGAAAGCCCCACCTTGCCGTGGGCCGAGACCCGGTCCGGATGGTTGGATAGGGCGCCGTTGAAGCGGAACCGGGTCGCCGCGTCGGGAAAGGACATGGTGACGTTCAAGGTCGATGCCCCGCTCTTCAGCAAGCGGCCCAGATTGAGGCTGACGTTGGTGGTGATGCCCCTGAGGCGCGCGTTGCCCGAAAGGCTGAATGGCCCGTTCAAGGAGCCCGCGGAGATCTCCGCGGTTAAGTGCTCGATGCGTTCGCTTTGATCCGCATCGCGATAGATGATGAGCCCGTCCTTGATGGAGAAATTGTCCAGGCGGATCTGGCTGAACATGTCATCGGGGTTCAGGAAGTAGTCCACCTGGGATCCCGGGTCCCCGGATTGGCCCGCGCCGGGTTCGGGTACGGTGCCGTTTTCCGGCAGCAGGGAAATTTCCGCCTTTCGCGTGGGCTCTTCATCCGACCCGGCGGCAAAATCCCAGTTCACTTTTCCGTCAGGCAACTTCTCCAGCAGGATCTCCGGTTTAACCAGCGAGAAGCTGTCGACCTGAATTTTACCCTGGAGCAAAGGCAAGATGGCGACCTTGATGTCCAACATCTCCACCCGGGCCATCACCGGGTCCGAACCGCCGGGTGCGTTGGCCAAGGTGACGTCGGACATGGAAAGGGTGGGCTCGGGCAACAAGGCGAAGGCGATCTCGCCGTCGATCGAAAGGTCACGGCCCGTCAAGCTAGAGATTTCACTGGCGATTTGGCCCCGCCGCGCGGTCCAGTCGATAAAACCTGGCGCCACCAAGACGACCGCGATCAGGATCAGGAAAAGCGCCAGAACGCCCAGCAACAACTTTTTCACAAGGTCATCCCTAAAACTGAACTCGACATGACGGAGATTTGCATTTTTCTAAAGTCGGCGCGTTGCAAGCAAACCATTTTGCGCTAAGCTACTGAAATTGGCGGGGAGCGGCAAACCCTATGGTTCATTTGCCTCACTGTTAAGAACCGAAGGCCCGCCGGAAAGGGGCGGTGATGGGAGAAATTATTCACTTGGACGAATTTCGCAAGGAGCGTCGGCGACAAAAGTCCTGGGCAGGCATCTCCGAGCGACCTCGCAGCGATGGCGAAACGGGTGCGAATCGCCAAAGGCCCGGCAAGTCCGGATGTTATGAGCCGGAGTCGACGGATCCCGATTCGGCCTGAGTCTCTGATATGACCTGAGTCCCTGATTTGGCCTGAGTCTCTCGGGCGGTGAGCTGGCAGCCTCTCTAAGCGCCCCATACCTATGCCTCGATATCAAGAGGTCAGGACCGGTCGGTATCTATCCCGGCTGATCTGGATCAATGCGGCCATCATTCGAACGGGCGGAAACTTCTTTTCAAAGCAGATGCCATTTTGGCAAGGAAGGAAGGTGTGTCTTGCGCCGCAAGATGATGGATGTCCTGAACGAACACGCGGTGGTATTTGTCGATGGCCAGACCTCGGTCAAGGAAGCGGCGTGTCTCATGCGGGAAAAGGATGTGGGCGCCCTGCCGGTGGTCGAAGGCGGGGCATTGCAGGGGATTTTCACGGTAAACGACGTGACCTGCCGGGTGGTGGCGGCAGGCCTGGACGCCGGTACAACCCCCGTCAGCGCGGTGATGACCGCCGATCCGGATACCATCGGGCCAAAAACCCTGGCGCTGGAGGCCTTGCGGCTGATGCAGGACGGCGGCTATCGGCATCTGCCGGTGGTGGACGCGGGCCAACTGCTCGGCCTGGTGTCCCGGCGCGATTTCTACGGCTCGGAAAAAGCCCGCTTGGACGACGAAACGGCGATTTGGGAACTGATCGCCTAACCGGCGACGGCTCCGAAACGACGCCTAGATTCGAAGGATCTTGCCCGGATTCATAATGTTGTCCGGGTCCAGGCTTTGTTTGATTTGCCGCATCAGGCCAATGGCATCGCCTTTTTCGGCTTCCAGATCGGCGATTTTGCCGTAGCCGATGCCGTGTTCGCCGGTGCAGGTCCCGCCCAGACGGATGGTGCGTTCAATCATGCGATGGTTGACCCGCTCGGCCCGGGCCAATTCATCCTTGTCCGCCGGGTCCATGACGAAGACCAGATGGAAGTTCCCGTCGCCCACGTGCCCCACGATGGGCGCGAGCAGGCCCTCGGCCCGGATATCTTCCTTGGTCGCCAGAATGCATTCGGCTAGGCGGGAGATGGGCACGCAAACGTCCGTGGGCCAGCCCTTGGCTCCGGGGCGCAGGGCCAGGGCCGCGTAATAGGCATCGTGGCGGGCTTGCCAGAGATGGTTGCGGTCTTCCGTCTTGGTGGCCCAGCGGAAGTTGGCCCCGCCGTTGTCGGCGGCAATTTCACTGACCGTCTCGGACTGTTCCGCAACGCCGGCGGGGCTGCCGTGGAACTCGTAAAAAAGCGTTGGCGAGACGGGGTAGTCCAGGCTTGAATAGCGGTTGACCGCATCCATCTGGACCTCGTCCAGCAGCTCGATCCTGGCCACGGGAACCCCCAGCTGGATGGTTTGAATGACCGAATCCACCGCGCCTTCCAAACTGTCAAAGGAACACACCGCCGAGGCGATGGCCTCGGGAATGCCGTAGAGGCGCAACTGCACCTCGGTAATCACACCCAGGGTGCCTTCCGAGCCCACGAAGAGGCGGGTCAGGTCGTAACCGGCCGAAGATTTACGCGCCCGGCCGCCTGTATGGATGACCCGGCCGTCGGCGGTCACCACCGTGAGCCCCATGACGTTGTCGCGCATGGTGCCGTAGCGGACCGCGTTGGTGCCCGAGGCCGAGGTGGCCGCCATGCCCCCCAGGGACGCATCCGCGCCCGGGTCGATGGGGAAGAACAGGCCCGTGTCGTGGAGGTACTGGTTCAGCTGCTTGCGGGTCACGCCGGCTTGCACCCGGCAATCCTGGTCGGCGTCGTTCACCTCGATGATCTGATCCATGCCCGAGAGGTCGATGGAAATCCCGCCCTCCAGGGCCATGACGTGCCCTTCCAAGGAGGTGCCCGTGCCGTAGGGAATGATGGGCAGGGTATGGGCGGCGCAGATACGGACAATCTGCCGGACCTCCTCGGTGCTCCGGGCGAAGGCCACCGCGTCCGGCAGGGCAGGGGCGTGGTAGGACACATCCTCGCCATGCTGCTGGCGCACCGACTGGCCCGTAGACAGGCGATCGCCCAAGAGGGACCGCAGCGCCGCGATCCCTTGCTCCAATTTTACAGCGTCCATGTGGCAAAGCCCTCTTTGGTTTGGGTGGATGCCAACAATACCAAGAAATCTGCGCGCCGGCGGCCATCTTCCAATATTTTAAGTGATTTTTGATTCATGAAATGCTATTTTACCAATAATTGTTTTTGAAAAAATAATATATTTTAAGGATGATTAACAAATGTCAAAACCTGTTTTCAATGATCTATTTACATTTAGTGGGCGTAGAAACCGCCTGTCGTATTTTCTTTTTTTCCTGGCGGCCCTTGTCCCGATCATCGTCTTTTACTTGATTATCATGGCCAATCTTGGGTCGGGGGCCGATCCGGGGGCAGGAACTATTTTCGCCTTGCTGATCATGGCTGCCGTCAGCTTTGTGATGTGCATCGTCGGCGCTCAGCGATGCCGGGATTTTGGTTGGACAGGCTGGGCCATTCTATTGACGGCCGTCCCCTTTGTGGGTTGGATATTTGGAATTGCACTTTATTTTATCCCTGGAAACCAAGGAGATAATCGCTATGGGCCAGACCCACTGGCGGAATCCGCCAGTCTCGGTCAAGCACGTGAAACCAGCCGGTAACCGCAGGACGGTCCCTTGTCCAATGAGTTCATTGGTCGGCCAAACAAGAGGGTTTTGCTACTGACCGCTTGGGGCCGCCCCGCCTCGAGAGTTTGAAAGGGCGGGACAGAAGAATCCCGTGAGTCAAAACTAGAAAGTGTTTACAATGTTCTGTTTTTGTTCTAAATTTAGCAAACCCTAATTCAAGTTCTTTTGCGTTGGAGGTAAAAGTGTCAAAACCGGTGTTTACAGATTTTTATACACCCTCGGGCCGCCGAAACCGACAGTCCTATTTTTTGTATTTTATTGTCTGTTTCTCCATTCAGATGGTGGCTTGGCTGCTGGCGTATGGTGCCGATGGTTATGATATGTTTGATCCTTTTGGAATTGGTAATACGGGCAAGGCTGGGGGAATGACCTTCCTGGCCGGCATTACCTGGATCGTCGTCGGTCTTTCCGCTGCTTTTGTGGGCGCGCAGCGGTGCCGTGATTTCGGTTGGACCGGTTGGGCCATCCTGTTGACCTTAATACCTATCGCGGGCTTCATTTTCCAAATCGCCCTCTTTTTCATCCCCGGGGAAAGGGGCGAGAACCGCTATGGGCCCGACCCCTTGGAAGTGTCTCATGGGCGCACATGGGATTATCAAGGCCAAGCAACCAGGCGGCAGCCTTCTGAAAGAGCACCTTACCATTATGACCAGAATCAGCGGGACCACCGGCCCCTGCCGTAATCATCAGTCAAATAACATAGAATCTGAGGGACTGATTTAGAATTGCCGACGCTGGGCCGGCAGCGTGATAGTCTGCGGGGTATGTCTACCGTCCGATTCCCGTTTTTCTGCCGTTTGCTGCTGATCGCTGCCCTCCTCTGCGCGGCCGTGGCTGGCGATGGCAGGGCGGCGGAAGAGCAAGACACCCGGCGCGTGTTTGTTCTCAGCAATGGTTGGCATACCGCGATCATCGTGGCGGTGACGGATGTGGCCCAAACGGGCCTGGTGCCCGAGCGGGCGGATTTTCCCGCGGCGCGTTACCTGGAATTCGGCTGGGGCGACCGGGAATACTACCCGGCCGAGGAAAAGACCATCGGCATGACCCTGGGCGCGGCCTTCATCAGCACACCGGCGGTGATGCACGTGGCCGGGCTGGCATCGGCGCCCCGGTCCGCCGGCGGGTCCCGCGAGATGGTCACGCTGGAGCTTGAGGATGCGGGCTTCACGGCCATGATGGCCGCGATCGACGAAACCTTTGATCGGCCGGACGGCGAAAGGGCCGCGACCCTGACCCAGGGGCTATATCCGGACAGTTGGTTTTACGAGGCCCACGGCTCCTTCCACCTGCTCAATACCTGCAACACCTGGGTGGCGGGCATGCTCTCCGCCGGCGGAGTGGAAATCTCGTCGACGGATGTCCATATGGCCGACGATCTCATGAAACAGCTCCAAGCCGTTGCGGCGGCGCCGTCCTGATTTTTTCCCTCACAAGGAGGTGGCGGCCCGGGCGGCTTGGTCGTAGAGGCCCGAGAGGGCGCGCAGCAGGTCCGCTGTTCCGCCGATCTGTTGTTTCAGGTCCCGGTCCCCGTTCGGTCCCGCTTCGCCGGCGAAGATTTCCAGGGCGGTCACCAGGCAGCGTTCCCGGACCTCCCGATAGCGGGCGCAGAGGGCGCGGCCTTCGGCCGTCGTGGCGTAGAACACTTCCTTGCCCCGACGCTCGCTGGCGATCAGGCCCAGTTTCAAAAGTTTTTTCAGGGCGTAGTTGACCGTATGGCTGTCTTCGATGTTCAGCACGAAGCAGATATCGGCCAGTTTCCGCTCCCGGTTTTGGTGGTTCAGATTGTGCAGCACCTGCACTTCCAGGGACCCCAGTTCCTCGGCGCCGGCCGCGGCCATGCAGCGCACGATCCAACGCTGGAAGGCGTTGCTGGCGAGCACCAATCCGTATTCGAATTCGCTGAGTTCGGCCGCCCGCTCGGACACCAGGGGGGAGGAGGCGACAATGCCCGCACCCTTGCGGGGACCGCGCGCCGGAGCCGCGGTCATGACGCTTCCCCGTCAGCGGACGACCCCGCGGCACCGAAACCGCCGCCACTGGGGGTTTCGATGACGAAGACATCGCCGGCGGCCATTTCCGCGCTGTCGGTGCCCGTCAAAGGCACCTTGTCCCCGTTGCTCCGTTCGACCCAGTTTCGGCCCTACGGCTTGG
>JANQKX010000086.1 GCA_028280915.1 Kiloniellaceae bacterium | reverse complement strand
ATCGGGATTTGGCTGGCTTTTGGTCCATTTTCTCTCGGTGAAGTTTCAATGGAAAACTTCATACTCCAATCCGTTATCGCGCTTTTTATTGGATTTGTTAGTTTTGCCATAGCCGCTCTCATCTTAAGACACCGATATGTTCCAGATATCGAAAAACTGACCGGCCAACTTCGGTACAATTATCCCAGGGCAAAAGGCGAGTATCAGATCGCCCTGTCTGTGATCAGCCAGGCAGATATTCCGGTAACGAGAGCTGAATTTGAAAAATGCCTTGGCGCATTGCCATCGAAAGCGGCGGGCTCAGAATCAGTCACCGCACCGCTCGACAAACACCTGGGAAAGAAATCCGACGGGCTGTTGGGTGACCTAAAAAACAACCTCCCTAAAAAAAGGCACAAACCACGGGTCAATCGATCTCGCCACATTCCCTTGGACCCCTTCGACCATCCATCGGAAAACCAAAGCAACGACAAATCATCGTGAAACCTAAGGAAGACGACATGTCCCACTACACACAGTTACAAACGCAGATGCACGACGAAGAGGTGCTGTTGGAAGCTTTGTCGGACCTCGGGTTTCATGGCCTGGTCTGTAGTGAAAAACCGGTGCTGCTTTCCGGGTGGGACAAGCAATTTGCCGAGATAAAAATCCCAGAATCCATGCTGGATTCCGCTTTCAGCGATATTGGCTTCAAGAGGCAGTCCGATGGCAGCTTCAAGGCCCTGATCGCGGACTATGACCGGCGAAAATACGGCCTTTCGTGGATCAACAAACTGACCCAAAGATATGCCTACCGAAAGGCACGCAAAACCCTAAGCAACCAAGACTTTACCTTGGTCGAAGAGGAAGTCGATCAAGACGGATCGATCCGGCTGGTCGTTCGGCGCATGGCTTAAGGAGATCATAAATGTCTGAAATCGAGGAAATCACGGTGGTCATCAAAGCGGATGGAACCCTGTCGATCGAAGTGGACGGCGTGGCCGGACCAAGATGCCTTTCTGTGACGGAGGAACTGGAAAAAGATCTTGGCGGGGCCGTCCTAAAGCGCGTGCACAAAGACAGCTTCCACCAGACCGCCGGGTCGCAGACGTCTCGGCAGGAACAGCGGCGGGAATGACGCAGTCAATTGTGCAGGACGGTGAAAAATCAGACGGGGTTCGGCTTCATTGTGATCCGATTACAAGCCGCGCCAACGGTCCTGGGCTTCGGCTGACAGTTTGGTTTCAGGGTTGTTCTTTAGGCTGTAAAGGCTGCTTCAACCCAAAAACACATGACCCGACCATGGGACATGTGAAACCAATTGGATCTATCATCGATCAGATTGCCAGGACGACCAGCGAACTCGAAGGCATCACGGTAAGCGGGGGAGAACCCTTTCAGCAGCCGCTGGCCTTGGCAGGCCTATTGGGCGCGGTCCGGACATATGACCCCAATCTCACCGCAATCGTATTCACGGGCTACCGTCGCGAGGAATTGGCGCAGGTTCCCAACGCGGATCAAATTCTTGCCCATATCGACGTACTGATCGCGGGCCGGTATGTCCCGACCAAACACTTGGCCAAAGGTCTCTTGGGGTCCACCAATCAGACGCGTCACCTGTTGACCCAGCGATACAGCATCGCAGACCTGGAAAACCTGCCGGAAACAGAGATCATTGTAACGGCCAGCGGCAAAACGGTGACGACCGGAATTAACGCCCGTTCCATATAAAGACCCAAGATGTGCGGTTTTGGCTACGCCTTGGGCAGATCGTAGTTGATCATCCAGTTGATGCCGTACTTGTCGGCCCAGGTGCCGAAATAGGCGCCCCAGAAGGTTTCGGCCATGGGCATTTTGACCTGGCCGCCAGCGCTGAGCTTGGCGAAGATGTCGTCGCAGTGGGCCTTGCTTTCACCGGCGATGGAAATGGCGAAATTGTCGCCCTGGTTGGCGGGCGGGCCGAAGGCGGCGCAGCTGTCCGAGCCCATGAGCACGCCCGACCCAACGGGCAGAGCAACATGCATGATCAAGTCTTTTTCCGCCGCCGGCACGGCAAGATCGTCGGGCGCCTCGGCATAGGTGTGCAACTCGATGAAGTCCCCGCCGAAGACGGAACGGTAGAACTCAAACACCTCGCGGCAGTTGCCGTTGAAGGTCAGGTAGGGGTTCAAGGACATGGTTTCCTCCCACAGCCGATGGCTGGTCTCGTTGATTGGGCGGAGACCAGCTTATCGGGATGTCCGTGGAGAAAATATGTCAGGCCGGTCACTTTTTCGTGTCAGCTGCTCTCCGCCAGGCAAGTCTCGAAGGCCTCGGACATGTTTTCCAGCAAGGTGAAATAAAGCTCCGGGCCGTCCTCGATCTCCGCGCCCAAGGGGTCCAGCACGGCCGAGGTGGCATCGGTGCCTTCGATCACCACCGAGATCAGCTTGGGCTCGAATTGGGGCTCGGCAAAGACGCAGACCGCGCCCAACTCCTGGATTTTATCTTGAACATCCGCCAGGCGGGCCGCGCCCGGCGCCACTTCGGGGGACACGGTGATGGAGCCGGCGGCGGACAGGCCAAAGCGGTTTTCAAAGTACTGATAAGCATCGTGGAAGACGATGAACGCCCGATCGGAAATAGGCGCCATGGCCGACGAGACCTCATCCTCCAAGGCCGTCAAGCGATCGCGCAAGTCCTGGGCATTTTCCTGGTATCGGGCCGCATTTTCCGGGTCATGGGCGCTCAGCGCCTCTTCGATTTCATTGACCCAAGCCTTGGCATTTTGCGGATCGAGCCAAAAGTGCTGGTCGAATTCCCCATGAGCGTGATCGTGGTCATGATCATGGTGATCGTCATGATCTGCATGGTCATCGTGATCGCCATGATCGTCGTGCTCGGCATGTTCTTCGTGATCATGGTCATCATGGTCATGATCGTCGTGTTCAGCGTGGTCATGGTCATCATGATCGTCGTGCTCGGCATGATCGTCGTGATCGTCATGGTCATCGTGTTCAGCGTGATCATGGTCATCGTGATCATGATCGTCGTGTTCGGCATGCTCTTCGTGATCATCGTGGTCATGATCATCGTGGTCCGCGTGATCGTCGTGATCCGCATGTTCGTCATGGTCGCCGTGGTCCCCATGGTCCTCGAAGCTGCCGCCTTCCCGATAGGGCAGTTTGACCAAGCCGTGGGCCTCGGAGAGCTCAACTACCTGGGCATTGGCCCCCAGGCTGTCGAGCGGCCTTTCCATGAAGGTCTCGATGCCCGGCCCCACCCAGAAGATCAGCCCGGCGTCCTCCAATGCCCGGGCCTGGGACGGCCGCAGACTATAGGTATGGGGCGAGCCGGCGCCTTCCACGATCAGTTCAGGCTCATCCACCCCCTGCATGACCGCGGCCACCAGGGAATGAACGGGCTTGATGGAGGCCACCACGTTGTCGCTGTCGGCCTTGGCCGGGGCCGTGAAGGCCAGCAGGGCGGACATCAGGGCACTGCAGCCAAGTAGGGCGGTACGGCGAACAGGCATTGCCAATCTCCTCTGAAAAAAGATAATGTAATGTTATTACATCTTTCGTGTGATGATATAACGGCTGAAAAAACAGATGACAAGTTGGAAATGACGGGTATGCAAGTGCAAGGCGGACCTCAGCAGGAAGCCCTGATCCGCCTGAGCCGGGCCGGGTTTCAGGTGCGCGGCAAATGGCTGGTGCACGGCGTCGACCTGGCCGTGCACCGGGGCGAGATCGTCACCTTGATCGGCCCCAACGGCTCGGGCAAGTCGACCACGGCCAAGATCGCTCTTGGCGTGCTCAAAGCCAGCGCCGGGCAAACCTTTCGCGCACCCGGCCTGACCGTTGGCTACGTGCCGCAAAAACTTGCCGTGGACGCGACCTTGCCTCTCACCGTGAAACGGCTCTTGGGCTTGACCCAGCGGGTCAGCCAAGCTCAGGTCGACCAGGCCTTGGCAGCGGTCGGGATCCCCCACCTGGCCCAGGCTCAGGTGCAGCACCTCTCCGGCGGGGAGTTCCAGCGTGCCCTTCTGGCCCGGGCCATTGCCCACAAACCGGATCTCCTGGTCTTGGACGAACCGGTACAGGGCGTTGATTTCAATGGGGAAATAGCCCTTTATGAGTTGATTTCCCGGACCCGGGACCGCCTGGGCTGCGGCATCTTGATGATCTCCCACGACCTGCACGTGGTGATGGCGGCCACGGACCAGGTGCTGTGCTTGAACGGCCATGTGTGCTGCCACGGCACGCCTAAAACCGTGGCGGAAAGCGCCGAGTACCGCGCCCTTTTCGGGCGCCGGGCGGCCGATGCCCTGGCGGTCTACGAGCACCACCACGACCACACCCATTTGCCGGACGGACGGGTGCGGCACCTGGACGGCTCCATCACCGATCACTGCCATCCCGGCGACGGCCACCACCATCAAGATGGGTTGATCGAGGAAGAAGACTCCCGGGAAGAAGATACACGGGAAGAAGACCCACGGCAGGCGGGAGGACGCGGTGCTTGACGATTTTTTCACCCGCGCCCTCGTGGCCGGGATCGGCGTCGCCCTCGTGGCCGGCCCCATGGGCTGCTTCATCGTGTGGCGGCGCATGGCTTATTTCGGCGACACTTTATCTCATTCGGCCCTGCTGGGCGTGGCTCTCGCCCTGCTTATGGAGGCCAATCTGACGCTTACGGTGTTTTTGGTTTCCGCCTTGGTGTCTTTGGCGCTGATGGCCCTGCGCCGACGGGCCAGCCTGTCCTCGGATACACTGCTGGGCCTTCTGGCCCATTCGGCCCTCGCCGTCGGCCTGGTTTGCCTGGCCTTCATGACCTGGGTGCGGGTGGACCTCATGGGCTTTTTGTTCGGCGACATCCTGGCCGTTTCGGTTGAAGACATTGCCGTGATTTACCTGGGCGGCGCCGTGGTGATGGGCATCATGGCGCTGATTTGGCGGCGCTTGTTCGCGGCGACCGTGAGCTGGGAGGTCGCCCATGCGGAAGGCTTGCGCCCCGATCAGGTCAATGTTGTCTTTATGCTGCTCATGGCGGCGGTGATTGCCATCGCCATGAAGATCATCGGCGTCTTGCTGATCACCGCTTTGCTGCTCATCCCCGCCGCGACGGCGCGCCGCTTCTCCCACGGCCCGGAGCAAATGGCGATCATTGCCGCGGGGCTGGGGATCTTGGCGGTTGTCGCGGGCCTTTGGGGCTCGCTAAACTGGGATACACCCTCCGGGCCGTCCATCGTGGTGGCCGCCTTGGTGATGTTTTTGTTTTCACTGGTGCCGCTACCCCATGGCGCACGCCAGAAAGAAGGCGTCCAAAAATGACCACCTCCCTTGCTGACACACCCGAACTGACAAAAAACCAATCCTTGGTTTTTGATACCCTGACCGGCGCGACCCGACCGCTCAGCGCCTATTCCATCCTGGACCTCTTGCGCGACGAGGGCCTGCGCGCGCCCTTACAGGTCTATCGCGCCTTGGACAAGCTGCAGGAGGCGGGATTGGTACACCGCCTGGAAAGCCTCAATGCCTTCATCGCCTGCCGGCAAAGCGACTGCTGCGCCCATCCTTCGGTTGCCTTTGCCATCTGCGAGATCTGCGGCCAGGTACGGGAATACAGCGACGACAGCTTGTCAAAGCGCATAAGGGCCTGGGCCAAAGCCGAGAATTTCGCCCTCAGCAAAACCACCATCGAGCTGCGCGGCGTGTGTCAATCCTGCGCCGAGGCCTGACACCAAAGGCCTAAAGCAGCGGGTGTTGAACCGCGAAGGACGCGCTCAGCAGGGAATAGCCGATCGACACCAGGATAAGGCCGCCGACCAAGGCCACCACGTCGGATGACAGGGCCCAGAGACCGCCGGAGCGGTTTACCAGGCGGCTGGCCAGGTTGCGGGCATTGACCGCCAGGAACGCCAAGGTCGCGACGGCGATGGCTGTGCCCACGGCCATGGCCAGCACCGCCCCCACCCCCGCCCAGGCCATGCCGCTGGCCTTGGCGAAGACCAGGACAATGACCGCGCCGGTGCAGGGCCTGAGACCGATCGCCAAGATCACGCCGACCGCGGTTTTGAAGTTCTTGGCCTCGGCCACCTGATCGGGACTGGGGCCATGGTTATGGCAGCAGCCCGAGCCGTGATGATGGTCATGCCCGTGGTGGTGCTCATGCCCATGGTGGTGGCCGTGCTCGTGGTGATGACCGTGCCCTTGATGGTGCTCATGGTCGTGATGATGGTCATGCCCGTGAGATTCGGCGGCGCGGCCACGGAAAAAGGCAACGCCGCTGCGCAGGGCCCGCAGCACCAGAACCAGCCCCAAGGCCAGAACCAGGGCAAAGCTCAAACGCTCGCTCCAATTGACGGCTTGGGAGGTGTCCCGCGGCAGCCAGCCGGCCAGATAGATCAGCCCATAAACTAAAACCAGAGCCACCACGCCCTGGCACAAAGCGGCGATACTGGCGAGGGCAACGCCCCGCCTGACCTGCTCCGGGTGGGTCAACAAGTAGGTGGTCAGGACCGCCTTGCCATGACCCGGCCCGGCGGCATGGAAGATGCCGTAGAGAAAACTGGCGGCGACCATGGCCCAGCCCGCCGCCAGCCCGCCATTTTCGCCCAGTTGGCGCAGACCCTCGGTCAGTTCCCGATGAAAGGCCCGCTGTTGGGCATAGATCCATGTGACCAGTTCGGACCAAAGGGACGCATCGCCGCCCGCCGCGGTAGCGGCCTGCGCGGCCAAGGGCGCCGTCATCACGAAGGCAACGGCCAAGCATGGCCTTCCCAGCGGCATCAATCGCATCGCACCGCCGCCCACTCGGCGAAATGGATGCCCAGCCCTTCGGGCGCCGTCTCCATC
>JANQKX010000083.1 GCA_028280915.1 Kiloniellaceae bacterium | reverse complement strand
CGCGGCAACCGCTTGCAGCCCCGTGGAGAGCTCCATGGCCATGGCCGGTTTGACGGAAAGAAGATTGCTGCTGATGAAATCCATGGCCAAGCTGGTCACGGGCTGCGTGGCGGCCGGTCTGCTGTTGGGCGCAGCCAGCAGCCAGCAGGCCATGGATTTCATCAGCAGCAATCTTCTTTCCGTCAAACCGGCCATGGCCATGGAGCTCTCCACGGGGCTGCAAGCGGTTGCCGCGCCCGAGGTCACCACCAGCTGGTCCGAGAGCCGCTGGTTCTTTCAGGCCCGGCGCATGCTCTTTCCCGGCGATGGGGACCATGGTCACCTGGAAAGTCATGAGCATCAGGTCAGTCTGCGCCAAAGTGGCCTGCAGCAAATGGATTTGGAAGCCAAGATCGCCCTGGGCGACGGGGAAATCCCCGGGGCATTGCGCGAGGAATTGACCTGCCTGGCCCAGAACATTTACTTCGAAGCCCGTAGCGAGCCCACGGAAGGCCGGGTCGCCGTCGCCCACGTGGTGATGAACCGGGTCGCCTCCAGCCGTTTCCCCAACAGCATCTGCGAAGTGGTACGCCAGGGCGGCTACGAACGGCGTCACCGCTGCCAGTTTTCATGGTGGTGCGACGGCAAGAGCGACAAGACCACCAATCGGGCCGCCTGGGTGAACAGCTTTGAGCTGGCGCAGGAAGTCTATTGGCGGCACAGCCCGGACCCCACCAATGGGGCGCTGTGGTACCACGCGGATTACGTGACCCCCTATTGGCGCCATCACTTCTCGGAAGGCCCCACCATCGGGCGTCACATCTTCTACCACAAACAGCCCAAGGACGCTGTGAAGAAGGCTGAAAAGCCCTTCCCGCCTCTGCCGCCCCTGGCCCAGCGGCCGGTCAAGGATCACCAGCAGGTGGCCAGCAAAAGCGAGGGGGAAGAGCCGGTTTATTAACCGGACCCCATTCAGCGTAGACTAAAAGCAAAGGCCGGATCAGCGCCATTGATCCGGCCTTTTGCTGTGCGAGGATTGCATTCGTTCGCAATCTCCCCGATACTTTGACAATGGCGGTCAACGGCACCTTTTCCGTAAAGAACATGGTCCGGTTGCTGATTTTTTGGCAGCTGCTCGTAGCCGGATTCTTTCCTCCGGGCTTCATGCCCGACCTGCGCGACGGCGTGCCGACCATTGTTATCTGTACGCCCAGCGGCACGACCGAGATTCCCGATCCATTCGCGGATCCCGACCAAGAGCCGGTCGATGGCAACCATTGCTCCTACGGCACACCGAACGCCGCGGCGATGCTGCCGGAACTGGGTTTGCCGGAGCTGGCCGGCACCCGGGCCGTTACAGACATTGAGCTTTCCGATCAAAACCTCCTCGCCAGCGCCGCAAGAAGGCCTTTTTCCGCCCGAGCGCCGCCTCTGGTCCTCTGATTCTTGACGACCCTATTGGCCGTGATGCCGGGTTCCCTCGCGGGGCCGCGGCATGACGGCGCGTGTTGATTCTTGATCCAGAGGAAGACCTCAAAATGACCGATACCACCTTGCCCCCCGCCGCGGCCCGCGCCCCGGCGGCAAATCAAAAACCATCACAAAAATTCTACATGGCCGTTTGGCGTTGGCACTTCTACGCCGGCTTTTTTACCTTTCCCATCATCTTGGCCCTGGCGATCACGGGCATGCTCATGGTCTACGCCAACGTCTTCGATGACCGCTACGGCGTGGATCGCGCCATCGAGGCAGGGCATGCCCCCCTGCCCGTCATCGAACAGGCCAAGGCGGCCCAGGCCGTCATGCCCGATGGCCAGGTGACCTTATATGTCACGCCGTCCCGCCCGGACCAGGCCAGCCAGTTCATGGTCAGCGGGGCCAGCGGGGACCTGCTGGTCTCCGTCAATCCCTATACGGGCGCCATCGTTGATCAAGGGGTGAAGGACGATAGCCTTTATGTCTTCGCCAATGATATCCACGGCTCCCTTCTCATGGGGCAGGTGGGCGATTGGCTGCTCGAAATTGCCGCCGGCATGGGGGTGATCCTGGTGATCACCGGTGTTTTTCTATGGTGGCCGCGGGAAGGACGGGGCGTTTTGCGGGCCCTGGTGCCCAACCTTCGGCTCAAGGGCCGACGGCTTTGGAAGGAGCTGCACCTTTCCATCGGCATTTGGTTTTCCCTGATCCTGGTGATTTTCCTCTTGACCGGCATGGCCTGGACCAGCGTTTGGGGCGGCCAGTTTGTCCAGGCCTGGAGCACCTTTCCGGCCGAAAAATGGGACAACGTGCCCCTATCGGACCAAACCCATGCCTCCCTGAACCACGCGCCCTTGAAGGAAGTGCCCTGGGGCCTGGAGCAAACGCCCCTGCCCGCCTCCGGCAGCGACGCGGGCACGCCCGGGGTGCCCAGCGGTCATCCGGTCAACCTGAACACCGTCGCCGCCCTGGCCCAGTCCCTGGGTTTCGCGCCCCAGTTTCGGATAAACCTGCCTGCGGGGCCGGAGGGTGTTTACACCATCTCCATGGACTCAATGGATGGGGACAATCCCGATCCCATGACCGATCGCACGGTCCATGTGGACCGCCATACGGGCAAGGTGCTGGC
>JANQKX010000082.1 GCA_028280915.1 Kiloniellaceae bacterium | reverse complement strand
CAAGCAGTTCGAGCCCGGCGTCTTGGCCACCGGCGAAAAGTTCGCCAATTTTTATGACGACAGCAAGGGCCACTTCAATTCCTTCGAAATCATCTCCATCGTCGATCCCACCGCGCGGCAGAACGCCCTGGTGACCGGCGAAGTGGATGCCATTGACCGTATCGACCTCAAGACCGCCGGCTTGCTCGGCCGCCGCGAAGGTATCAACATCAATGCCATCACGGGCACCCAGCACTACACCTTCCCCATGCGCACCGACACGGCGCCCTTTGATAACGTGGACGTGCGCCTGGCCCTGAAATATGCCGTCGACCGGGAAGCCTTGCTGAAAACCGTGCTGAAGAACTATGGCGCGCTGGGCAACGACACCCCCATCGCCCCGGCCAACCGTTACTTCAACAAGGATCTGCCCCAGCGTGCCTATGATCCGGAACGGGCCAAGCATCATCTGAAGCAGGCGGGCATGGACAGCCTGACGGTGCCGCTGCATGCCGCCGACGCGGCCTTCGGCGGTGCTTTGGACGCGGCCACCCTCTACAAGGAGCACGCGGCCAAGGCCGGCATTACCATCGATTTGGTGCGTGAGCCCAACGACGGCTACTGGTCCAACGTGTGGATGAACAAGCCCTGGTGCGCCTGCTACTGGGGTGGCCGTCCCACCGAGGACTGGATGTTCTCCACCGCCTATGAATCGGGCAAGCCGTGGAACGACACCTTCTGGTCCAATGCCCGCTTCGACGAGCTTTTGGTCGCGGCCCGCTCCGAGCTGGACGATGACAAGCGCCGGGCCATGTACTACGAGATGCAGGAAATCGTAAACACCGACGGCGGCGTGGTGGTGCCCTTCTTCGCCAGCTATGTCTTTGCCCTCACCGACAAGGTGGCCCACGAAGAAAAGATGGCGTCCAATTGGGACATGGACGGCGAGCGGGGCATTGAGCGTTGGTGGTTTAACACCTAAGGATTGGGCCGGGCCCCTTCGAGGCTTGGCTCAGTGGTTCGCCGTCTTGGCCACGGACCTGGCTTCAAGGCGGCGGCCCTCTCCGGGGAAGGCCCGATCCGCCATTCGGCGGGTCGGGGCTTCTTGATTCTGGGGACTTTTTCTTGGCTTCTGATCCCTAAAGCCAGCCGCGGCGCTTGAAGTAGAAATAGGGGAGAACAGCCGAGACAACCATCAGAAAGATGGCCACGGGATAGCCGATGGGCCACGTCAGTTCGGGCATGTCGTGAAAATTCATGCCGTAAATGCTGGCGATCAGCGTGGGCGGCAGGAACACCACCGCGGCCACGGAAAAGATCTTGATGATGGCGTTTTGTTCGATGGAAATCATGCCCAGGGTGGCATCCAGCAAGAAGGTGACCTTGCCGGCCAGGAAATCGCTGTGGTCGGTCAAGGAATGGAGATCCTGCTTGATGGTCCGGTGCCGGGCCTTGATATGGTCGTCGTCCATGGCATCCATCACGGAATCCAGGAAAATCATGAAGCGGGAGATGCTGAGCAGGGATTCCCGCACCCGGGAGTTCAGATCACCGAAGCGCCCCACGCGCACCAAGACCTCCTCGAAGTCGCGGGACCGGGGCCGCTTGCCCGGCGGCGAAAAAATCTCGTGGGACAGCTGCTCCACGCCGTTGCCCACCATCTCAAGGATATCCGCCAAGCGATCGATGATCGCCTCCATCAAGCCCGCAAAGGCGGTCACGCCGGAAGAACAGATGGCCGGGTGCTGGCTGGCATGTTCCTGAAAAGTACGGAACGGCAGGGGATCGGAATAGCGGATGGTGATCAGGCAGTCCTGGGTCAACATGAAGGTGATGGGCGACAACAGGGGCTTTTCCGAATCGGCCTGAGATAGAATGGTCGCGGTGACCCGCAGAACCTCCTCGTCCCGGTAGAGGCGGCTGGACGGCTCGATTTCCTGCATGTCCGCGTGGCTGGGCAAGGGCACGCCCAAAAACTGCTCCGCCACCTGCCGCTCTTCCTGGGAGGGGTGGTGCAGGTCGATCCAATGCACCTGATCGGGTTTCAGACCGGTCAGGTCCTCACGGATCTCCAGTGCGCCCTCATCGCCCTTCAAAAAGGCCCGTAACATCCGTCTCTCCCCTCTATCGACTGGTCACCCGCATAGGGTTGTTGACCGGCCGCGAACGGGCTCACCCCTCCTCCCAGATCGCGGCTTCCTCAAAATCCAGCGCGGCAAAATCATCGGCGCGCAGGGCCTGCTCCCTCGGGTCGCCAAGGAAAAACTCGTCCAGCTGGGGCGGCGCCACCGCCGTTTCGGACAGCATGGCATGGACCTGGCCCCGGTGGTGGATCTGATGTTGAAAGAGATGCAGCAGCACCCGGTCGCGGCGCTCCCGCTGGACCCAGTCAAGGCGCAGCAAGTCCACGGCCTCCGCCAAGCTGTCGTCTGTCTGCCGGCCGCAGAGGGCGATCAGCCGCCGGTCCACCGCCCTTTGCGCCGGGATCAGATCGGAAAGCGCCCCGTGGGGCACCTCCGGCTCGTACGCGGCCGGCCCCACGCAAGCCCCTTCCAGGGCGCTCACGTAAAACCAATCCACCGTCAGGATGTGATTGAGCGTTTCGATGATCGATGGAAAGAATCCCCGGCGGGTGGCGCTCACCTCCGCCGGCGCCAATTGGGCGCAGGCCTGCAACAGCCGATGATTTGCCCAAGCGTTGTTATGGGCCTGGGCGCTGAAGTAAGTCGCGAGCTCCATGCCCGGCTGTATACACGGCGCGGCAAGATTCGTCAGCTCCCAGCACACATCAACGGCGCGCCGATAGGGCAACGAAAATGCCGGGTCCAACGGATCGGCCCGGCATCTAAGTTTTGCGGCCTTGCCAACAAGGTTTTCCCATGTTGGGCCGTATCTTTTAAATCAACGGCAGCTAAATCAACGGCAGCCGGCACAAGGCCGGGCTCTTACTCCTCGAGTTTCAAGTTCGCCGCAGCCATCTTGCCGTTTTTGCCCCGGGCCATTTCATATTCCACCTTATCCCCATCGTTCAGACCCATGAGGCCCGAGCGCTCCACGGCGGAGATGTGGACAAAGGCATCCGCGCCGCCCTCGTCCGGGGTGATGAAACCATAGCCTTTTTGGCTGTTGAACCATTTAACGGTACCTTTGGGCATTAATCCCTCCATAATGTTGGCACTAAACACATTCCGGTTCCCCCAAGGGAAACCAACCAAGTCCAATATTTCAGAGGGTACGATGGTGCTTCGGGCGAAGGTCGCCGTGCCCGCTAATTTACTGGCTATCCAAACAGGCAAAAGGGATCATCGATCCCAGTCGCCGAAAGCCGCCGATTGCCACAACGATCCCGATAACCTCGCTGACCGCGTGACCGCAACGCGCTCACACGGCAAATTTCTTGTTGCCAAGGGAATGAAAGTCAAGACAAATTTCGCCCGTCGGCGGCCAGGCTCCCCGGTTCGGCCCGATTGTTTTTATACTTTTTTTGGGCGGCAATCCCCGCTTTTGGGGGATTTGGCACCTTTGTGGAGTGGTGAATGATGGGCTTTTTGCGGCAGCGTTCTGACCTGTTGCCCAGTTTTGTGATCTTGGTGAGCGCCGCCTTTTGGGGGCTTTTCTGGCTGCCTGTCCGGCAGGTGGAAAGCCAAGGGGTGAGCGCGGCCTGGACCAGCGCCCTGATCTTCGCCAGCTGCGTGGTGGTTTTCCTGCCCCTGATCCTGTGGCGGCGACGCCTTTTTGCGGCCGGAACCCGGGACATGCTGATCGCCGGCTGCCTCGCGGGCGTGGCCTTCTCCTTTTATGCCATCAGCTTCAATTTGACCGAGGTGGTGCGCGCCCTGCTGCTGTTTTACATGACACCGGTCTGGAGCACCCTGCTGGGGATTTTGGTCCTGGGGGAAAAGCCCCGCCTCAATCGGGTACTGGCGCTGGTGCTGGGCCTGGGCGGCCTGCTGGTGATCCTGGGAACCGGCGTTCAATTCCCCTGGCCCCGCAACTTGGGCGACTGGCTGGCGCTCTTGTCGGGTCTCACCTGGTCGTTTGCCTCCGTGCGCCTGTTTCGCGGTGGCGCCGTCCTGGTGTTGGAAAAAACCTTCCTTTTCGTGGTCTTCGCCGCCTTGACCTCGGTGATCCTGGCCGTGCTGCCCATCGGCATCCCCAATGACTTTCCGACCGCAGCGGTGTTGGCCCAGATCTGGCCGTGGCTCGCCGCCGTCGCCCTGGTCATGCTGCCCCTCTCCATCATGACCATTTGGCCGACCGCTCTTTTGAGCCCGGCCCGGGTCGGCATCTTGTTCATGGCCGAGATCGTGGTCGGCGTGTCCTCGGCGGCCGTCCTGACGGACGAGCCCTTCGGCTGGCGTGAGATCAGCGGCGCTCTCTTGATCCTGGCCGCCGGATTGGTCGAGGTCCTGCCCATGGCCAGCCGGCGTGAAACCAGAAAAGTTGCTGTTAAACCAGAACCTTGAGCGTCTGTTTTCATAAAGCACGCGGGGATAAGCCCGCCCGCGGCCGGGCTATACAAATCCTCTTGCCCATGTTACAGCGGCGGCCAATCTGATCTTGGGTCAGCTGATCCGGAGTGATCGGCCATTGTGGCTTGCTTTCCCGACCGGTTCGGCAGGCTTGTCCGCAGATCCTGCCTTTGCAACGGGACCAATCTATGGGCGACGTTCCACAATTCGGCGAATATGTGCCGGGCGAGAGCTACCGCATCCGGCCGAGCGCCTATGGCATCGCTTTTGACGCCAAGGGGCGCATCCTGCTGGTGACCGTGCCCAATAAGCTGGTCCTGCCCGGCGGCGGCCTGGACGGCAAGGAAACAGCCGAGGAAGCGGTCTTGCGGGAATGCCGGGAAGAGACCGGTTATGCCGTCTGCATCAGGCGGCAGATCGGCGCCGCCGGCCAATACAGATATTCCGAACGGCGCCAGGCCTATTTCAACAAGCGCTGCACCTATTTTCTCATCGACATTCTGGGGCGCTCCCGCGACGAGATCGAGGCGGATCATCATCCCCACTGGGTGCCGCCCAAAAAAGCCATCGCCACCCTGACCGACGATTCCCACCGCTGGGCGGTCAAACAAGCCCTAAAGGCGACAAAACGGATTTAGAGCTCTTTATCCGGCGACGGCCGTTGCACCACGGCGTCGGGACCCCGTCGCGTTTCCCGGTAGAACACGTAAAGCCCCGCCCCGG
>JANQKX010000036.1 GCA_028280915.1 Kiloniellaceae bacterium | reverse complement strand
ATCGAAATCGATGCGGTGGCCATGGTCTAGGCGCCGGGGTTTGGGGGTCGTGGTTTAGGGGGGCTAAGGCTTAAGCGAACCACCAGCGTTCCATGGCCTTGTTGCCGTCCAGATCCCAGTTCCCCGCCAGGACGCCGCTGTGGGCGATGTCCTTGGACCGGCCCATGACGTAGTTGGAATAGAACGGCACCACCACGCCGCCCTCGTTGGCGACGATCTCTTGCATTTCAAAATACATGGCGCGGCGCTTTTCCTCGTCCAGCTCGGCCCGTGCTTCCAGCAGCAGCTTATCGAAACGCTCGTGGGACCAGGCCGTATCATTCCAGGGCACACCGGTCTGGTAAGCGGTGGAGAACATCCAGTCTTCGGTCGGCCGGCCGCCCCAGTAACAGGCGCACCAAGGTTTTTTGTTCCATACGTTGGACCAATAACCGTCACCGGGCTCGCGCACCACGTTGATGGTAATCCCCGCCTTGCCAGCCGTCTCCCGGTAGAGAATAGCACTGTCCACCGCACCGCCGAAGGCCGCGTCGGACGCGCTGAGGTCCACGGTCAAGCTATCCAGACCCGCCTGCTTTAGGTGCCACTTGGCTTTCTCCGGATCATAGCTGCGCTGCGGCAAGTCCGCATTGAAATAGCGGTTGGCCGGCGAAATCGGGTGATCGTTGCCCACCGCACCATGTCCCTTGAGGACTTTTTGCAGCATTTGCTCCCGGTCCAGCGCAAGTTTCAGGGCCATGCGCACGTCGTTATTGTCGAAGGGCGCGGTATCGGTCCGCATGGGGAAGGTGTAATGCTGGGTGCCCGTCACCTCGTCGATCAGGACGTCGTCATTCCGCGCCAGCAGATGGACGGTTTTCACGTCCAAACGATCGGCCACATGGATGGAGCCACTCACCAAAGCGTTTTGGCGCGCATTGGGATCGATGATCGACAGAATCTCGCCGCTGTCCACGAAGCCACGCTGGTCGCTGTAGTCGTTTTTGTGACGGACGAACTTGGCCGACACACCCGGCTCGAATGACTCGAGTTTATAAGACCCGGCGCCCACGCCGGAGATATCCGGCTTGCCGTCCGCCGACGGCATGATCGCCAGATGATAGTCGCTCATAATAAAGGGGAAGTCGGCATTGCCGCTTTTCAGCACAAAAATGACGTTGTTGCCGTCAACCGAGATATCCTCAATCGGATCCACAATGGGTTTGGCCGCCGACTTGGACTCCTCGCCTCTGTGGTAATTGATCGAGGCCACCACGTCATCGCCGGTCAGGGTTTTGCCGTTGTGGAATTCGACCCCGTCGCGCAGCTGGAACACCCATTTGGCGGCGCCGTCGGACGCTTCCCAGCTCACCGCGATGTCCGGCTCCAGCCCGCCTTCGGGTGCGATCCCGGTCAGCCGGCCGTTCATCACCTGGTTCATGGCATTGGTCATGCCGTTTTCGGATGTGGCCGGGTCGGTGGAGTCCGTGGTCGAGCCGTGGCCCATGCCGATGACCATGTGGCCGCCGCGCTTCGGCGTGGACGCCTGAGCGGATCTTGCCATGGTCAGCGCCGCGGAAACCGACAAACCACACGCGATTGCCCCCTCCATGAAGCGGCGGCGCGAGATCGCCCCTTTACCCAGTCGGTCGTGCAGACCTTGAATGTAAACTGATTTTTCCTTCATTTTCGCCTCCTGAGAGTTTCACCTGGGTCCTTAAACGATGACTTCTTGATTTACCCGCTTGTCGTTTTTGACCACTTGCTGTTCCTATCCATTGGTCCCTCATGCCCATTTCACCGCGCGCCGGTCGCCGGTATGGGGCCAGGCGGCGAAAGCCAGCATGGGGTGATCGGTGGTGCGCATGCCATGGAGTTGCCAGGGGCCGTGGTAGATAAGTTCACCCGGCGCCACAGGGAACCATTCACCGCCGTCGAGCTGCCATTGCCCCCCTGGGGTCAGCATCATGTAAATCTCGATGGGGCCATGGTTGTGGGCCGGATAGGTCACATGGGGCGCCAACAGCAAAAAACCGCAACGGGGCGCGGCGCAGGGAATGAACCCGTCAGGGCCCGATAGGGCGCCATAGGCATAGCCGTTCAAAAACGCCGCGTCGCAATTGGACCGGTCGTAGCTGGCGTTTTGCGACCAGACCAGCGAACCGCGCACCTCGGCAAGCTTGTGGACCAGATCCCGCAGTTCCCCCTTGCCGGCCAGTTCAAGCGCCAGATCCAGATGGTCCATGGCCGGAAAGTGAGGGGACAGGCGGCTTTCCCCTGTGGGCCCCTTATTGGGCACCATGTGGGGCAGTGGCAGGGAAACACCGGTTCTACGGTCCCGACGGGCGCAAGCGGCGCGCCAAAAGGCATTATAGACCTGCTTGACGGGATCACCGTGATGATCAGGGGCAGCCAACATGATCCGGTACCAAACCTCTCCGTTAAATGTGCGTACAGAGCCGCCGGGCTTCGTAAAGGGCGGCATGCACGTCACGGGACATCAGGGCGTCGCCAATCCGGTACAGCACGAATGCCCCCTCGCCGGGCGCAATGGGCTGGGGCTTGCCGTCGGCGAGGGCGTCCAGGCTGAGCCGGCCCCGGTTGGCCGCCTTGGGCGCCAGCGCCTCAAAAAGGCTGGGGTCCGGGACGACACCCTGATCCACGATCACCGCGTCGAACTCGGCCTCGGAGACATCACGGCTCCAGCGGTCTTCCAGACGCGCCGCAATTCGGTTGCCCGAACGGGAGATGCCCAGCAGGCGGGTATCGGTAGCGATGGTATGCCCCCGCCGGCGCAGGGCGCCCAGGTAAACCGGCTTGTTCTGGGCGCCTAGATCCCGGCCCGGGATGGCATCCATGGTCGCAAAGGTGACACTGGCGCCCCCGTCGGACAGGAGCTGCGCCATGGACAAGGCCCCATGGCCCCCGACCTCGTCATAGACCAAGACCTCGCCCTCGGGCCGCTGGCCCTCCCCCAGCACGTCCCAGGCGGTCAAGGCCAATTCGCCGCCGCCACCGGGCAACTCTTGGATGGGCAGGCCGCCGGTCGCCAGGATGACCACATGGACGTCATCAAGATCTTCCGGTTCCACATAGCTGTTGAAGCTGACCGGCACCGCCAGGTGGTCGAGCTCGGCCGCCAACCAATCGATGATGCCCTGCAGGCCGCGGCGCCACCCGGCCTTCAGCGCCAGGGCGAGTTGTCCCCCCAAGCGGTCGCTGGCTTCGTGCAGCCGGACGTGATGGCCCCGTT
>JANQKX010000746.1 GCA_028280915.1 Kiloniellaceae bacterium | reverse complement strand
GGGTCCGATCACCGCCAGCTTGTAACCGATGCCCCAAGAGACGCAGGTGTCCAAGGCCTCCGGCTCGATCACCCCCTGCTCCACCAGATCGATGGCCTCGCGCATGATCGAATAAAGGATGCGGTTTTCCACAAAGCCGGCCACGTCCTTTTTGATGACCACCGGCAAAAGCCCCAGGGCCTTCACCGAGGCCACCATGCCCTCCACCGTGGCGGGCGCGGTCTTTTCTCCGGCGATGACCTCGACCATGGGGATGATGTGGGGCGGATTGGACCAATGCATGCCCACCATGCGGCCGGGCCGGGCCAAGGCGGCCTGCAGCTTGGTGATGGGGATGCCCGAGGTATCCGAGGCGAGGACGCAATCCTCTGAAACCAAGGGCTCCAGCTCCCGCAGCAGGGCCAGCTTCAGATCCAGTTTCTCCGGGATGTTTTCCAGCACCAGGTCGGCGCCGGCCACGGCCGTGGCCAGGTCTTGCGCGAAGGTCACCGAAGCCACCTGGCCCCGCTTCGCCAGCCCAAGCTGATCCAGCAGCGCCTCGATCATGGGCAGAGCCCCTTGCGCCCGGGCAATGGCATCCGGATGGGTGTCCACCGCGCGCACGTCCCAGCCGGCCCGGGCCATGACCCCTGCGATGCCCGCTCCCATGGTGCCCAAACCGATGACTGCTGCCGTGGTCATTGCCCCACCTCCCGCGCGTATCCGTCGTCCTTCTACCTCACCCCGATGGCGGGACTAGCCGCCGGTCGCCTGTTGAAAGGCCGGCCGTTCCGTGATCGCCCCGTGCCAGCGGCGCAGGTTCTCCAGGGCCGGCAGGTCGATGGGGAAACCCAGGCAGCGATGGACGATGGGCGCCAGGCAAATGTCGGCAAGGGTGAACGAGCCGCCCGCCAGATAGGTCGTCTTCGCCAGGCGATCGTCCAAGAGAGAGAGCCCGCCTGCCACCTCCTTGGCCGCCGCAGCCGGCACGGCCTCGCCCCCCTTCACCGCCTTGAAGCAGGCCACATAGGCGCCGTTCAAACTCGCCAGCAGCCAGTCCATCCACAGCTCGATCTGGGCCCGGGCGAGCGGATCGGCCGGGTAAAGGGGCGAGCCCACCTTGGCGGCCACGTAGCGCAGGATGGTATTGGATTCCCAAATCACCGCGTCCCCGTCACAGAGGGTCGGCACCTTGCCCGTGGGGTTCATGGCCAGGTAGTCCGCGGTGGCCGTGTTGCCGAACTGGCGACCATAGTCCTCCCGCGTGAAGTCCATCTGCAGCTCGTGCATCAGGAAAACCACCTTTTGCACGTTTCCCGAGGTGCCCCGTCCAAGTATTTTCATGGCTGTTTCTCTCTCCTGCCTGGGTTTGGTCCTTTTTTGCGCATGCTGTTTGCCGGCCTATTTTTCCGGGCAATAGGCGACGGCATCCATCTCGATCTTGGTGTCGATCGCCGCCCGCGCCTCCACCGTGGTGCGCGAGAGGTTGCCATCGGGAAAGTATTCCGCGAAAACCCGGTTGTAGCGGCCGAAGTTGCGCGCGTCTTCCAAGTAAACTGTCACTTTTACCAAGTGGTGAAGGTCGGCTCCGGCGGCGTTCAGCACCCGGCGCAGGGCTTCGATGGTCCAGCGGGTCTGCTCCTCGATGGTCCCGCCGCACATGTTGCCGTTTTCGTCCTTGGCGACCTGGCCGGATATGTAGATGAAATCGCCGGCCCGCACGCCCGGATGAAACGGCAGGTTCGGATTCTTCTTGCCGATGGGCGTGATCCCCGGCGGCGGGCCACTGTTTTCCTCGGACATGACTTTGCTCTCCCCTAAAAGACCGTGGTCTCGATGATGTCCACGCCGCGCTGGCGGTCGATCAAGTAGATCAGTCCCCGGTGGTCCAGGGTCACGTCGTTGGACGATGCCCGCTCGAAACCCTCGGGCGGATCGGCTTCGTAACAGCCCACCTCGCGGGGCAGGAAGGGATCGCTGTAGTCCACCAGGCGCAGGCCTTGGGCGAACCAGGCATAGGGCACCACCGCCGTGCCGGTCAGGCGCTCCGAGGGCTGGTGGCAGCCGGTCATGGGCACCTGGGGGCTGCCGTCCACATCCACGCCAGGCACCTGAAAGGTGGAAATGGGCGTGGGATTGCTTTCGTCGGTGATGTCGTAGGTCCAGGTAAAGGCCGGCGCCGAGGGATAGAGCTTGGCCACGTCCTCGTCGGCCACGATCATGACCTGCCGCCCCTTGATGGTGCCCGGCAGGCGCAGGCAGGTATGGGTCGGATGGGGAAAGGCCGGGCTGGTGTTGCGCGCGGCGATGGCCCGGGGCTGGGACATGTCGGAGATGTCCAGGATAAAAAAGCCGTGATGCCAATAGCTGACAAACAGCCGGTCCCCCACCCGCAGGGGATGGTGGCAGCGGGGCGGCACGTATTCGTTCCAGGGATAGTCCTCGCCGCCGGCTTCCCACTGGCCGGGAATCCACCAGCGCCCCACCTCCATCGGGTCCTCGGGATTTTGCAGATCGAGGATCATGACGAAGTTGCCTACATATCCCTCAGCCGTCGGAGAGATATAGGCGTAGCGCCCGTCGAAGTCGTAGCGGTGAACCCCCTTGCCGGCGGTGCGCCATTTACAGATTTCCCGCGGGTTGCGCGGATCGGCCACGTCATAGATGCCGAGCCCGCCACCGAACGCCTGGTCGCCCTGGCCCAGGCGCTCGTGGTTGACGATCATGATGCCGTCCGCCGCCCGCACCTTGTGGGAATGCCAGCCCACCGGCAACTCAATGCGGTGGACCAGCACCGGCTTGCTGGGGTCGGACACATCGTAAATGGAGGTCCCGCTGGGCGGGCGCATATGACCTACATAGAGATAGTTGCCGTCGACCCAGACCTGGCCGCCGCCGGGGCAATCAATATGTCCGATCTGTTTAGTGTTTTCGGCGCGCGCCATGGTATCCCTCTGCCTGTTTGAGTTTCGCTTGCGTGACGGCCTCTAGTCGAGGCGTACCGTGTCCCCTTCCGCCGAACGGCCCCAGCGCTTAAAGAGGCCCAGCTTTTTCAAGGTGGGCTCGTCGCTGGCCACGAAGAGGATGATCGGCCCGTCCGTGTCGTTCACGTGTTCCGCCCAGGAACCGCCCGGGACCGCCAGGGTATCGAACTGGGCCCAATCGTGCCGCTCGCCATCGATGACGGAATAGCCCGGCCCGCCCTCGAAGGGGGCCACGAGCTGGCTGGCGGTCTGTTTCAGGGGTAAGGTGCGCTCCCCCGGCCGCAGCATCTGGGCAAAAAAGGTGATGGTCTTATAGACCGGCTCGCCGCTCAGCGGGTCGATGTATTCCACCTTCAGGCCTTCATAGGGGTCCCCGTCCCGCTCCATGTTTTCGTGCAGCACCTCGCGCATGGGCTCCCAGCGGTAGACATACATGGGCGAGGCCGCGCCGGTGCCCCGGTCGTGGGAGACAAAAAGGGGCTTCAAGCCGCCACGGCCGTAGATGCGCCGGGAATAGTCCGGGTCGAAACGGGCCGACTGTTCCTTTTTCAGCTCTTCCTTACCGCCGGTCTTTTCCTTGTAGCCATGCTCGAAATAAATGGCGTTCAAGGTTTCCACCAAAGGCAGGTCCAGGACCGATAGATTGACCGCCGGATCGCCGCCCTTGTTGCCATGGTTGTGCCAGGTGTCGTGGGGGGTCAAAACCAGATCCCCCGGCCCGAAGACGATGTCCTCGCCCTCCACCCCGGTGAAGTTCTGCGTGCCCGTCAGGCCGAAGCGGATGGCGTTGGGCGAATGGCGGTGGGGCGGCATGACCTCGTGAGGGTCGTTCAAGCGGTAGGCCGTGTACATGGTGGTGACCGAGGCCCGCAGCGGCGCCAGACCCGGATTGATCAGAATGAGGGAGCGGCGCTCGGAATCGGACATGGAGACCAATTCGGCGGCGCGCTCCAACAGCGGCAGGATCTCCTGATCATAGCGCCAGACGAAAGGCACGGCCTTGGCGGTGGCCATCAATTGGCGCACCTCGTCATGGGCCACATCGGTGGTGGTGGCCCAGAAGGGAAACATGTGGGCTTTGTGCACATCGTCATATAGAGCGTTGAGGGCTGTGTCGCGATTGTTGCTGTCGCGCCCCGATTTTGCATCGGTCATGCTTTGGCCTCCCCGGCAAATTGTACCAATTATAAATTGGTACATAAGCGTCCCAATTGGATCTTTCCAAGCATATTAAGCATGCCCCCTCACCCTTGTCAAAGCACACCTGGTGGTCATTAATACGAACCAATTTTTCGATTTGGTACGCGACAATCTGTGGCCCGTAAAGTAGCGCCCTACCCAGGCTGGCAAAAGCGCCCGGCCAGGCCAGGTTTCCAAGGGATTCCCATTGGGAATTGGATGAGAATAGGATTTTCGAGCCACCATTGGCCCGATCCGATCCAAGGCCCAGGCCCGACCCGGGATGGCCCGGGTGATCGGAAAACAGACCTCACGCCATGCCGCGCTTCTTGCCTCGCACTGCCAATGACCTGGATTTGATACCAATATCTGATTGGTTCAAAAAACAGCCTTCACATCGGCCGCTTCCGTAACTTGACCAAAAGGCCACCCCGCCTTTTTACCAGCCCATGCCGGTCTGACGGGATCGCGGGATCGAGCTACGGATACACAAGCTGAATGCGCGGGCGCCTGCGCCCTTGGCCGGCCTTTAGGCCAGGTGACCCGCCTTGTCGAGCATGGCGCGCAACAAGACCTGCCCGCCGGCGGTCACCCACTCGGGCTTGGCATCCTCGATCTCGTTGTGGCTGATGCCGCCGATGCAGGGGATGAAGATCATGGAGGTGGGCGCCACCCGCGCCACGTAGCAGGCATCGTGGCCGGCGCCCGATACCATGTCCCGCACGGGATAGCCGCAATCGTCCACCGCGGCGCGCACCGCCTTGACGCAGCTCTCGTCGAAATGAACCGGGGCATAGCAGAAAATGCGCTCCAGTTCCCGCTCAAGCCCGATTTCTTCGGCGATTTCGGCAATCCCCTCATGGAGTCGCTGCTCCATCTGGTCCTGGGTGGCCAGGTCGGGATGGCGCAGGTCGATGGTCAGGAAAACCTGCCCCGGGATCACATTACGGGAATTGGGAAAGACGTTGAGCATGCCACAGGTCCCGCAGGCCTTGGGCGCGAAATCCAAGGCGATTTTGTTGACCAGCGACACCACCCGCGCGGCGCCCAAAAGGGCATCCTTGCGTAAGGGCATGGGCGTGGGGCCCGCATGGGATTCCACCCCCTTCAGGGTAAGCTCGTACCACCGCACCCCTTGGGCGTCGGTGACCACGCCGATGGGCTTTTCCTCGTTTTCCAGAATGGGCCCTTGTTCGATATGGGCTTCAAAATAGGCATGAAGGTCACGCCCCCCCACCTCAAGATCGCCGGCATAGCCGATGCGCGACAGCTCTTCGCCGATGGTGCGGCCCTCCTCGTCCGAGCGGGACAGGCCGAAGTCCAAGTCGAAGGCGCCGCTGAACACCCCCGAGGCCACCATGGCCGGCGCGAATCGGGAGCCTTCCTCGTTGGTCCAGACCACCACCTCGATGGGCCGTTCGGTTTCATAGCCCAGATCGTTGAGGCTGCGCACCACCTCGAGCCCGGCGAGAACGCCGTAAACGCCGTCAAAACGGCCGCCGGTGGGCTGGGTGTCCAAATGGCTGCCAGTCACCACGGGCGCCAGGCTATCGTCCCGCCCGGCCCGGCGGGCAAAGATATTGCCCATCTTATCCACGCGCACGGTGCAACCCGCCGCCTCGCACCAGCGCACGAAGAGGTCCCGGCCCTCTTTATCCAGATCGGTCAGGGCCAAGCGGCAGCAGCCGCCCTTTTCCGTGGCGCCGATCTTGGCCATTTCCATCAAACTGTCCCACAGGCGCTGCCCGTCGATTGAGAGATTCTTGCTGTCCGACATGTTCCTATCCTGAAAATCCGGCCCGAATGGGACGGCCGCGATCACCGGCAATGCTGCCGGCCCCGTTACTTTATCCATCCCACTATGTTACCCAATGCCAAGGGGGAGACAACTATCTTGTCCCTCTTCCCCCCGCTGACCAACGCCCTGCCCCAATGCCCTCTTACGTCCCGGCCAAAACCCGGACAAGACAAACCAGAAGTTGGTACCATAAACGAGCAGGCAGGGGTCAAAGCTCAGATTCGATCTAGACACGAATCCTATTTTGCATCAACTGTGGTCTTGTGATCAGAAGTTGGCCTGCGCGCCTCATCTCATGGGCTGAGATTTCAGCGAGATTGCCATGAGACATCCCGTCTCAAGGGGGCAGGCTTGCTAACTTCAAGACGCTTCATGCAGATGTCGCCGTGGGATTTAACCAGCTATCGAATCAACTGGGTTATGGACACCTGATCAGTGCGACTATACAATGCAGAGTTTACTATAGAAACTGACTAAACGAAATAGGCCGCTCAAGCTTTCACTTCATCACCACCAAATTGAAAAAATAGGACAACGGCTGCCGATGTCAGATCGTGGCAAAAATCGAGACGGAAAATCCCGCATTCAAGCCATCAACGAGGAGCGCTTGCTGGATGCAGCAGAGGAGGTTTTCGCCGAATTCGGGTTCCGCGGCGCAACCGTGGATCAGATTTCGGCGCGGGCCGGCATGTCTAAACCAAACCTGCACTACTATTTTAAACGGAAAAAAGATCTTTATCTGGCGGTCCTGAGACGCACCGTCGATTTGTGGACGGCTTCCTTTCAAGACCTGAACCCCCAAGCCGATCCCGAAGTCGAGCTACGGCGCTATGTTGGGTTAAAGTTGCGGGCATCGCAGGACAATCCCCATGCCTCGCGGGTCCTGGCCAATGAAATTCTACAAGGTGCGCCCCTGTTACGCGACTATCTGATGGGCGACCTGCGCGCGGTGGTGCAGAGAAAGTGTGATGTGATCCAAACCTGGTGCGACGCGGGCAAACTGGCACCGGTGGATCCCTACCATTTGATCTTCCTGATCTGGGCCTCGACCCAGCACTACGCGGATTTCGCCCCCCAGCTCACCGCAGTCCTGGACAAGGAAACTCTGTCCGACGAGGACTTTCGCCGCGCCGAAGAGGCCATCTGTATGGTTCTCTTCAGCGGCATCCTGCCAAAAAAAAACTCTTAGGGTGGTTTCCGGCCGGTTTTAAGCCAAAAAGTCCACGTCCCGGCGGGCGCCTCCCAGATCCAACTGGGCCACTTGCGGCGGCGAGGTGGCAATCACCTTGCCCCGGCGCACCACATATAGGCGGGTGGCCCTGAGGCGGATGGCCTCGATACAGTCCCGGGCCTGGAACACCACCAGATCTCCGTGGCAGCCCGGCGCCAGACCATAGTCCGGCAGATGCATGAGCCGGGCGCCGCGCGCGGTGATACAGGAAAAAATCTCCCGGATCTCGGCACGGCCGGTCATATGCCCCACGTGCAGGGCCATGTGGGCCACCTCCAGCATGTCGTGGCTGCCCAGGCTGTACCAGGGGTCCATGACACAGTCGTGGCCCAGCCCCACGTTGATGCCGGTCTTCAGCAGCTCCTTGACCCGGGTCATGCCCCGGCGTTTGGGGTAGCTGTCGTAGCGCCCCTGCAGAGTGATGTTGATCAAGGGGTTGGCGACGGCCGCCACGCCGGCCTCGCGCATCAACGGCAGCAGCTTGCTGACATAATAGTTGTCCATGGCGTGCATGGAGGTCAGGTGGCTGCCCGTCACCCGCCCCTGCAGCCCCAGGCGTTGGGCCTCGAAGGTCAGACTCTCGATGTGGCGGGACAGGGGATCGTCGCTCTCGTCGCAGTGCATATCCACCAGCAGGCCGCGCGCCGCCGCGATCTCGCAGAGGGCCTTCACCGAGGCGGCGCCCTCGGCCATGGTGCGCTCGAAATGGGGAATGCCGCCCACGACCTCCACCCCCAGGTCCAGGGCCCGCTTCATGTTCTCCACCGCCCCCTGGTCCCGGAAATAGCCGTTTTGCGGAAAGGCCACCAGCTGCAGGTCCAGCCAGGGACGCATCTCGTCCCGCAGCTCCAGCAGGGCTTCCACCGCGGTCAGGGCGGGATCGGCGATGTCCACGTGGCTGCGCACCGCCAGGCAGCCCCGCGCGATGGCCCAGCGGCATTGGGTCGCGGCCCGGGTTTTGATGTCCTCCGCGGTCAGCATGGGCTGCTGCTCCGCCCAAATCTGGATGCCTTCCAGCAGCGTCCCGCTTTCATTGTGGCGCGGGCGGCCCAGGCTCAAGGTGGCGTCCATATGGAAATGGCTGTCGACCAGAGGGGGCGTAACCAGATAGCCGTCGGCATGGATCTCCCGGCCGGCCTGGGCCTCCAGCTTGGGCTTCAGGACGGCGATGCGCCCCTCCTCGATGCCGATATCCACGCCCTGCCGCCCGTCCGGCAGGGTGGCGTTGCGAATGATCAGATCCAACATGGCGGCTTATCCCAAGGTGACGGCAGAGACGCCCAACAGGATAGCGAACAAAGGCGGGTTTTGCCACGCGGCATCCGCGACGGGCAGCGGCGTCCGCCCGGGAACCGGCACCTGGGACGGGCCGTTCAGGCCACGTTGGATCGAATGGTGTCGGTCAGAATGGCGCCGCCGGTCTTGGCATTGGAAAGGTCCACATCGGTCAGGTTCGCCTTGGTCAAATCGGCCCGGTCCAGATCGGCGCCGGACAGTTTGGCGCCGGCCAGGTTGGCCGGCCACAGCTTGCCGGTGGGATTGCCATCGGCATCCTTGATCTCGATGGGCCCCAGATGGGTGCCGATCAAAAGGGCGTTCCTCAAGTCGGCACCGGTAAGGCGGGCCCCCGTCAGGTTGGCGTCGTGCAGATGGCACCCGGTCAAAATCGCCTGGGACAGGTCGGCCATGGCCATGTCCGCCTCATAGAGGCGGCAATCCACCAGACTGGTCCCGCGCAGGGAGGCGCCGCTCAGGTTCACGTTGCTGAGGTTGTTGCCGTCCAGGGTCATGCCGTCCAGCACGGCGCGCTTACCCTTCTTGCCGCTGGACTCCGCCCAGATTTCGTGATTGGTGAAAATCTCCCGCAGGTCGGGCGGCAGGCCGGCGATGGACATATCCGCCGAAATCATACCCAGGTTGGCGGTTGAAAAATCCACCCCGTCCATGATGGCGCCGGAGAGGTCCGTGTTGTCGAAATTCGCGTTGACGACCTTGGCGTGGGAGATATCCGCGTTGCGCAGATCCGCGTTGGCCAGATCGGCCCCTGACAAATC
>JANQKX010000736.1 GCA_028280915.1 Kiloniellaceae bacterium | reverse complement strand
CTGGCGCAAGAAGTTTCTCCGGTCGAACGCCTTCATGTCATCTTCCGTCTTTGCCCCTTGCCTCCGCGGTCTTCCCAGTCGATGGCGTCAGCCGCCCTTTGGGTGCGGCCCGACCATCAATCGGTCCGGGAGGTTTTGCGGGGAAACCACTGGTTTTGATATATCAACTCGGTGCTAAGGTTTCCAGGCTTCGTCGCCAAAATTTGATGTCGTTAGTCTTGTGAACCCTAAAGATTGAGGTTTCGCAAAAATTGGCCGAAATTTGGCAAGATTGCGATTTTGTCACCCAAGGCACGTCTTTCCAAAGGAGCCCGGGCCAGCCTCTCAATCCTTTTTGCGCCAGGACTGGGATTGCTCGGCGCGTTCCTTGGCCACCTTGCCGATCTTGTTGCGCAGCTCGGGCACCGATTTCACCAGCTTTTGGAAGTCCCGGCGTTCCATAACCAAGAGGTTGCAAAAGCCATCGGCCACCACATCGGCGACCCGGGGCTGCTGATGCAGCAGGGCCATCTCGCCGAAAAACTCCCCCGCATTCAGAACGACCGGTTTGGGTTTGATGCCCACGGTGACCTTGCCCGAGGCGATGAAATACATGGAATTGCCCCAATGCCCCTCGGTCAGGATCTTCTCGCCGGGCATGGCCAAGCGGGGTTTCAGCCGGCGGGCGACCTGGGTGAGCTTGTCCTTGTCGATGCTCTCGAACAGGGGCACCCGCTGCATCATCTCCGTAAGCTCCATGCCCAGGTCCAAGGGCGGCCGATGGTCGAACAGCTGCCGGCGCAGCCGCAGGTCCTTCATCAGGTCGCCGAAAACCTCCTGGCTGATCATGGCTTCTTGTCGCTTCAGGTTGTATTCCGCCTCCTCCAAACGCAGCGCCGAGCGCCCGAGGTAGCGGATCTTCAACGCTTCGGCGTAGTTGGGGTACTGCAGATCAAGGGCCCGAAGCGCCCGCTTGTCCGCCTCGAGCCGGGTGGTCAGGATGCTTTGCAACTGGGCGCCGATGGATTTTCCCAGCACCGGGGAGACCGAACGGCGGTTGAACAAGCGCAGCTCCCTTAAAACCACCTGCCGCGCCAAGAGGGCCTCGAACCGGCCCGCCAGGTTTATGGAGAGCGGCATGGCCCATCCCAAGGTCCGGTGCAGCCACAAAGACAGCCGAAAGCTCCAGCTATGCTTGGCGGTGCGCTTGGCGGCGGCCATGTAGCCGCCTAGACCGCCGGTCTTGATGCCGTCCAAGAGGCGGCCCGATTCGGCGATGCCCACGGCCGCGTAGCGACGGGAAACGGTCCGCTGGGACACGTGGCGGCGGTACAGCTCCTCTTCCCGGGTGGTCAGGGTGACCAAGCCGATCGTCAGGCGGTCCCCGTCGGAGAGCACCATTTCCGCGGCTTCCTCGTCCACCTCGTCCTCATCGCTCACATCCACGTTGGGGCCCGGGATGCGATCGATCAATTCCGCCTCGATGCCGTAGTCCCGGGCAATCACCGTCACCTGCTGGCGCACGGTGAAGCGGGACAAGGCCATGACCCGATCCCGCAGGGCCAATTCCCCCGGGTCCAGCTTGTCGAGCCCCAGAAGGCGCAGCAAGGGGCGCAGGCTGGGCCCGTTCACAAAGAGGGTGAAAAGCACAAATCCCGTGGCCAGGGTGGCGACGAAGTGCTCCACATTCGGGCTGACGTCGTTGTTTTCGATCACCGCCAGGGCCAGGGCCAAGGTAACCGCGCCGCGCAGGCCGCCCCAGAGGATCACCAGCTTGTGGGCCTCGCTGACCCGGCTCGACAGGCCCATCAGATTGAGGCTCGGCAGCATCAAGTAAACCACCAGCGCCCGTCCCGCCGTGGCCGCGACCACCAGGACCAGAAGCATGCCCAGGTCGGCCCAGCCGGGCTCGTAGACCAGCTGGGGGATCATCATGGCGGCGAAGATGAAGATCATGGAGGCGGCCCAAAAGTCCAGCTGGCCCCAGATCTGCGTCAGGTCGTCCCAGGATTCCGGCGGAATATTGTTACGCCCGGCCGATCCCATGACCAGCCCGGCGGTCACCACCGCCACCACCCCCGAGGCCTGAAAATAGAGCTCGGCCAGGATGTAGGACAAATAGGCCAGGGCCACGGTCAGGGTGATTTCCGCCAGGGGATAGCCCCGCAGCACGGGCAGGATTTTGGCCACCGACCAGGCCAGCAAAAAACCCACCGCGATCCCGCCGAGCAGGCCCCAGGTAAAGACCTCGGCGGCCGACAAGAGGTCCGGCCTTTGATTCCCGGCCATGACCGCCACGATGAAGCCGAAGAGGGCGATGGCCGCCGCGTCGTTGAACAGACTCTCCCCCTCCACCAGGACGGAAAGGCGCCTGGGCGCCCCCAGGTCGCGAAACAGCGCCACGACCGCCGTGGGGTCCGTGGCCGCCACCACCGCGCCCAGGAGCAGGCAGGCCAGAAGCGGCCGGTCGAACAGCCAATGCAGGGAATAGCCGACAAACAGCGTGCACACCACCACGGCGACCACGGCCAGCAGCAGGATGGGCGCGAATTCCTCGAACAGGCGCCGCACGTCCATGCTCAACGAGCCGGCAAATAGCAGCACGGGCAAAAAGACGAACAAAAAGGTGTCGGCGGTCAGTTTGAGTTGGCTGAGCGTGGTCACCACGTCGCCCACCGGCCCCACTTTGAAGGCCGACGGCAGCAAAATGTTGGCAATGCCCAGGCCCATCCCCAGCAGGGCCAGCAGCACGTTGTAGGGCACCTTGAGCCGGTCGGCGATCGGTGGCAAAAAGCTCACCGCTGCCAACAGCGCCGAGAGGGGAAGAAGAA
>JANQKX010000720.1 GCA_028280915.1 Kiloniellaceae bacterium | reverse complement strand
TCGGCTTGTGCCGCCGCGTCGCCGGGGCGCGGGGGTTGGGGGGCGGGCTCTTCGGCTTCGCCGGTCTGCTCAGCGTGGCTTTCGCCTTGGACCTTGTGGGCGCTGCCCTTGGGGGTCAGGCGGTTCGTCAATCGGGAAAGGGGTTCTTGGCCGAGTTGGTCCTGGTGGACGGTGAAGGTGATGGACATGGCTGTCCTCCTTCCGATGTGTCACTCGTGCGGGTAGGCCCTTTTTTTACCGATGTGGTCTGCCCCAAGGGAGCGGCGGGTTGCGATGACTAGGACATGGGGCGCGCGCCTTCGCCCGAAAGTGATCGGCATCACAAAGCCGCGACAAAAAATGTCTATGGGCCGGAGGTCCCGTTATACCACGGCGCGGCCCTTGCCGACTCGGGGGGCGGGGCGGCCGCCGTCGGAATAGGCGAGCACGGCCAGGATTTCGTTGGGGCGCGGCGCGTCCCCCAGCATCACCGTCATGGTGTCCAGCTCGTCGAAAGACCAGATCTCGTCCTTGTGGGCCAGGGGCACGTCCAGGGTGGCACCGGCCGCGGCCACCTTTGTGGTCGAGGGGATTAGGGCCTCGCCGCCGCCGCAGGCGTCCCGCATGGGCTTGCCCAGCTTGGGATGCAGCACCGCGGCGGCATGCTCCAGGTCTCCGTTGACGCCCACGATGGCCGCCTTGCCATAGGCCATGGCCGGGCCCTCCAAGAGGTCCACGGCCTGGGGTGCCATCTCAAGGCCGATCTTCTGACCCATGTCGAAGAGGGCGGAGAGGTCCTCCACGAAGGCCCCGGCGAAGGGATTTTCCAAGACCACGATGGCGGCCACCCGGGTGACCGGCTGATGGGCGGCCCGGCCCGCCTCGGCGCGCACCACTTCCTTGATCAGCTGGGTTTTGCGGATGTTGGGCACGGTGGCAGTCATGGGGTGTTCCCTCTTTCCGTTAGCGGCAGTCTGTGCCTGTTCTTAGCGCTTGGCCTCGACCACCTCGAGCAGCTTTTGATATTCGGCGGCGACCGCTTCGTCGGCGTTCAGCAGGTCGTCGCTGACCCCTTTGAAGGTCTCGGTCATGCGGGCCTTATCTTCGCCGCTCAGGGTCAGGATTTGTCCGCCGTTGTCGATCCAAACCTGATTGGTGCGCGCCACGTTGTCGATGCCCCATGGCAGCACCGCTTCCTCGGCGGCCCGGCCGGCCTCAATGATGGCGGCGCGCACCTCTTCGGGCTGGGATTGGAACCAGTCCTCGTTCACCACGTTGACCGAGACGATGATGGAAAACTGCAGATCGGTGACGTTCTGGGCGATATCGTAGTACTTGAAGGCCACCAGGATGGGCATGCCCGCCAACATGCCGTCGATGTTGCCCGACTGCAGGGCTGGCACAACTTCGCTCAAGGGCAGGGGCAGGGGATTGGCGCCGATGGCTTTCAGGGGCTCGATCTGCAGGGGCGAGGCAAAGGTGCGGATCTTCTTGCCCCGCAGGTCGTCTAGGGCCGGCGCCGGCTCCTTGGTGAGCACGATGAAGGGGCTGTTATAGATGGCCCCGATGATGCGCAGGCCCTTATCCAGGGCCATCTCCTCCAAATGCGCCCGGTAGTCGGGATCGTGGATCACCCGCCCCACATGCTCGGGCGAATCAAAAATCCCCGGCGCGTCGAAGACCTTCAGCTTGGGCTCCGTGCCCACCAGAAACGCCGTGGGGGAGATGAAGGATTCGATGGTGCCCAGCAAGACGCCCTCGGACATGCGCGGGATCGTGCCCAATTGACTGGCCGGGTAGATCTCCACCGTGACCTGATCGCCGACCCGTGCTTCCAGCTCCTTGGCGAAGGTTTTTTGCCATTCGTGCTGCACGTCGTTGATGGTGGCGCTGGCCATCTTCATGGTGGTTTGCGCCTGCGCGGCGGCGGGCAGCCACAGCGCCAGCGCGGCAACGGCGAGAAGGGCCGATTTAAAGGGACGAGTCAGCTTTAGCATGGGGGCATCCTTTTTGGGTTGGTTGCTCTACATGATGACATCTTATCGAGGATTATGACCCGATCAGCCACAAGGACAAGCCGGGCAGGTAGGTGATCATTAACAAAGCCAGGCTCTGCACCAAAAAAAATCCCCAAATGCCCCGATAGAGTTGTGTCAGATCCGCCTGCATGACCGATTGGGCGACGAAAAGATGCAGACCGAAGGGCGGCGTGAACATGCCGATGCTCAAATTCACCGTCATGATGATGCCGAAATGGATGGGATCGATGCCCAGTTGGGTCACCATGGGCAGCAGGATCGGGGTCAGCACCAGAATCGCCGACGTGGGATCGATCAGGCAGCCCAAGACCAGGAGCAGCAGATTGATGGCCAGCAGAAAGGCCGTTGGCGACAGCTTGGCCTCGGCGATCCAAGCCACCAGGCTCTGGGGCACGCCCTGCACGGTCAGGAGCCAGGAAAACACCGCCGCGCAGGCCAGGATAATGAGGATTTGACCGGTCAGCAGGGCCGCTTCCGAGGCGGCGTCCAGGATCTGCGCCCAGGTCAGGCTACGGTAAAAAAAGCGCGCCAGTATAATGGCATAAAAGCAGGCGATCCCGCCGGCCTCCGTGGGAGAGAACAGACCCAGATAGATACCCGATAGGACCACCACCGGCATGGCCAAGGCGCCGCTGGCATAAAGGCTGGTGCGTCCCAGTTTGGCCAGCCAGGCTTTGGCCCCTTGGGAAGGCCGGTTCAGGCCGCTGTCCAGACCGTTTTCCAGGCCGGCGCGCCGGACCCACCACAAGACGTAAACCGCCATGGCCAAGGATATGATCAGGCCCGGGATAATACCGGCGATGAACAGCTTGGGCACCGACTGCTCGGCGCTGGCGCCGTAGAGGATCATGGCGATGCTGGGCGGAATGACGATGGCCACGGAACCGCTGGAGGCGATCAGCCCCAGGGCGAAGGGCCTTTTGTAGCCGTCCTTGAGCAACTCGCCATAGAGCGCCTTGCCCGTCGCCGCCACCGTGGCGGGGCTGGAGCCGGAGATGGCCCCCATGAGGGTTGAGGTGCAGATGGTGGTCAGGCCCAGGTTCCCCCGCAGGGCGCCCAAGAGCGCCTGGCTCCACACCACCAGGCGGTGGGACACCCCGCAGCGGGTCATCAATTCGCCGGCGAAGATGAAAAACGGCACGGCCAGGAGGCCGTAGTTCTCGATCCCGCCGTACATGGCTTGGTGGATGACCAGGGGCGGTACGTTCATGACCAGAAGCACGGCAAGCGTGCTGGCCGCGAGCAGCACGATGTACACGGGAAAGCCCAGCAAAAACAGGGCAATGGGGGTCGCGACCAAAAGCCAGGTCATGGGCGATCCGACCCTGCTTTTGAAGCGGACCGCGACCCTTTGTCCCGCGGAAGCCAGTCGGGCGTACGGGTTGCCCGAACCAAGGAGATCAGGCAGATCAGCCCCAGGCTCAACGGTACCGCCACGTGGGGCAGGGCCATGGGAATTTCCGTGGCCATGCTCTGCTTGCCGATCCGGGCCAGCTTCGCCACCACCTGCCACGACTGCCAAGCGGCATAGCCGGTGAGTAAGGCGGTCCCCAGGCAGATGATCACGTGCAGGGCCCGTTGTCCGCCAGGCGGCAGATAGCGATGCAGCAGGTCAAAGCCCAGGTGGCGGCCCTCCAGGCTAACCAAGGCGGCCCCCAGGAAAACCAGCCACACCATGGCGAATACCAGGATTTCGTCGGAGCCGTGCACCGCAAGTCCGAAGAGGTAACGGCCGGCGGCGTTCACCACGTTCAGCAAGACCATGGCGAGCAATACCAGGCCCAAAAGGTTCCGGACCCATTTCCCGATCATGCTCACCTTTTATCCCCCGCCTTTTGCCGTTCTCACGCCGGTGGTTTGGCCACCACCTCGTGGGACACGCCCGGCCGCGGACCCAAAAGGGGACACCGGAAGGCCAGGGGCGCGCATCACCCGATTCTGCGTGTGTGACGGAAAAGACTATCGGGCCGGACAAAGGCTGTCAAAAGGCACGCGGCCAGAAGCTTGCCCCACCGGCGCGATGGCGGATGAGGGCTTGGATCTCACGAACATCTGTTAATGCACGATCATCTCTTCGATGACGTCGCGGTAACAGTCGAATCCCGGCACGTCCCGGTCCATGACCTTGGCCTCGTCGTCCCAGATTCGCAGCGCCACCGCCTCGCACCAATAAGGCTGATCCTCGAAGGCGTCGACTTCATCTCGCGTCATGGGGCCGCCCTGTAAAGCCAAACTGATCCGCGAGGCCTTGGAGAGTTTTTCCCAATAGCCTTCCTTGCGGGCGCAGAGCCAACGCTTGGCCGCCACGTGCAGGCGCACCGGCGCCGATACGGAAGGGGGAAAAAGAGTTTCGAGCCAGGTCGCACCCACATACTCGTGATTGCCGTCCCACTTTTGAAAGTTTTCCCGACGGGTGTGCTCGTCGATCAGCAAATGTCCGATGTCATGAAACAGGGTGGCCACCACCTGGGCCGGCTCCGCCATGGCTTCTGTCGCCAGCCAAGCCGCTTGCAAGGCGTGGGCCGACTGGGTGACTTCCTCATCGTAGCGATTTTGTCCCGCTCGCTCGAACCATGCCAGCAGACGATCGACAAATTGCGATTTATCCGTCCCCAAAATACTATCCGCGCTGGGAACGAGCACACTGTGCATACTCGTGCTGTGCATGTTCATAAGGTCCCTCCAACGGAGATCGGCTCGCCGTGAAGCTGGCCGATGGTGCCAATACGCATGTTTCCATCCTTCCCGCCGTCGGCCAAAGCCGCAGCCAAGGGGCGGTTTTTGTTGTCGGGCAACCTGGCCCCAACGTCGCCCTCGATTGATGCCTTACAAGTCAAATAGACGGCCCGGCGCGGCCGGCCCGAGCGGTTTTTGCCACTGTGGTGGGGCACCCGCGCGCTAAAGAAGATCACGCCGCCCGCCGGCAGGGGCACCGCTTCCCAGGCCCAGCTTCGCGCCACGGCCTCCGGCACACGGCCCGTGTCGTCGGCCGCCATCAAATAGTCGAAATGTCCGTTGGCGAACTCAAGACAGCCGTTTCCGCGGGTCATGGCGTCCACCGCGATCAAACAGGTAATGGGCGCCGGACCAACAGGCGGCATGCCGACGCTTTGTTCAAAACGGGCTGTTTTTCCTTTCGGGCCGATTTCCTCGGCGATCAGTCTTTCAGCCAAAGAGGCAATGGCGGAACGGTCGATGAGGCTCTTCAGGATTTTTCTCGCATCGCCCGCCTGACCGTCGAGATCCTCGCGCCCGCCCTCTCTACCGGTCATGGCCGGGTCCAGGCAAGGGGCACTGGCGTCCGGCTGATCGGGCCGTTGCGGCAGCCAATCAGAGAGGCATTGTTGGGCGGTCTCGTCAAAGACGTTGTTGAGAGCTAGCCATCCTTTGACGCGCCAATGGGATCTATCAACATCACTGATCATGATGTCCCCGTCGGATGTTTAGATTCTTCTCGAACACTAAGTCTTAAATGTTGCAAACATATGTCGAAACCGCGGAAATGGCATGATTTTCAAGCTTTCAGCTGAAATGTTTTCGTCATTAAAGCGAAATGAAACTGTCACGAATTCTGCCTAGTGTCGCGCAAAACCGAAATAGGGGGATAGGGTTGTGACAGTGGCCATCCAAGTCGCCGACTTGATTAAATCCTTTAAACGCGGCAACCGGGCTCTTAGGGGTGTATCGCTTCAGGTCGAAGCCGGCGAGATGGTCGCCTTGATCGGGGCATCCGGTTCCGGCAAGTCCACCTTGTTGCGCCATGTTTCCGGATTGTTGTTGTCCGACCGGGGTGCGGGTTCGGTCCAAGTGCTCGGCCAGCCGGTCCAGCAGCAGGGCGCCTTGGCGGCCAACGTGCGCCATGTCCGCAAGGACGTGGGCGTCATCTTTCAACAGTTCAATCTGGTCAACCGCTTGTCGGTGCTGACCAATGTCCTGGTGGGGCTGTTGGGGCAGATCCCCGCCTGGCGCGGATGCTTGGGTCTGTTCTCCCAGGAAGAAAAGCGCCGCGCCATGCGTGCCCTCGCCCGGGTCGGGATTGCAGAGGCGGCGCGGCAACGGGCCTCAACTTTATCGGGCGGGCAGCAGCAGCGCGCCGCCATCGCCAGGGCCCTGGTGCAGGAGGCCAAGGTCATCCTGGCGGACGAGCCCATCGCCTCCCTGGACCCGGCGTCGTCCCGGCGGGTGATGGATATCTTGTCGCGCATCAACCGCGAGGACGGCATCACCGTTCTCGTTTCCCTGCACCAGGTGGATTACGCTCGCCGTTATTGCCCGCGCACCGTGGCGCTGAAGGATGGCGAGGTGGTGTACGACGGGCCAAGCGAAGCGCTGACCCCCAACCTTCTCAAGGACCTTTATGGGGCCGACCTGACCGAAGAGATGTTGGAGGGCACCAAAGGCACCGGCCGGACTCCGCCCCGGGCGTCCACCGGCCCCGTTCAAGTATCGACCGAGCTAGCGGTCGCGGCCGCCTCCGGGTGACGGGGCGGTTTCCGTTCTTGGCAGACGACTTTTAACCAACAGTGAGGAAAATCAAACATGTCTATCCTTAAATCCACCTTATCCGTGGTGACCGCGGCGGGCCTTGCCCTCACCGTGGCGACCGCTCAGGCCGAGGATGCCAACGAGATCAACTTCGGCATTATATCCACCGAGTCCACGCAAAACCTGAAGTCCACTTGGGATCCCTTCCTGGAGGCCATGGCCGACCAGACCGGCCTGAAGATCAACGCCTTCTTCGCCCCGGACTATGCCGGCATCATCGAAGGCATGCGCTTTGACAAGGTCCAGGTGGCTTGGTTCGGCAACAAGTCGGCCATGGAAGCCGTGGACCGCGCCGATGGGGAGATTTTCGCCCAGACCGTGGATATCGACGGCAACCCGGGTTATTGGTCCTTGCTGATCACCCATGCGGACAGCGGCATCAACAGCCTGGACGATGTCCTGGCTTGCAACAAGGACATGGACTTCGGCATCGGTGACCCCAACTCCACCTCGGGCTTCCTCGTGCCGACCACCTTCATCTTCTCGGCCAACAACGTTAACCCGCAGGATTGCTTCAAGACCGTGCGCAACGCCAACCACGAGACCAATGCCATGGCGGTGGCCAACAAGCAGGTAGATGTGGCGGCCAACAACACGGAAAACATGCGGCGTCTGGAGATCACCAATCCGGATGCCCACGCCCAGATCAAGGAAATCTGGCGCTCTCCGCTGATCCCCAGCGACCCCTTGGTGTGGCGCAAGGATTTGGATCCGGCGCTGAAAGCCAAGGTCTACACCTTCGTGATGACCTATGGCCGTAACGGCACCCCTGAGGAAGTGGCCGCCGCCCGCGAAATCCTGGGTGGCCTGCAGTGGGCTCCCTTCACCCCGTCGGACAACAGCCAGCTCTATCCGATCCGCCAAATGCAGCTCAACAAAGAGCTGGCCAAGGTGATGGCGGACGACCGCCTGGAAGAGGGTGAAAAAGAACAGATGATTGCCGAGTTGCAGGGCAAGATCGAGGACGTTGCGACCCTGGCGGAACAACTGCCGCGGAAGTAACCAATAAAATGGGAAGCCGGGGTCCCGCGCCGCGCGGGGCCCCGGTTTCGTATCGCCGAGACGGGCCCGTTTCCCGAAGCAGAAGTTCGCAGCATCAAATGGCAAGCAGCGGACGAACTTCTGTTTCGATCAGGACACGAGCAAAGCATTGATGCTCGTGTGGTTTATGGATTTGAAGTTCCTCACGGTGCCGGCCGCGAGAATAAAAGGAACTTCAAATCCACCACACCAGAGTTGGGGGAGTTATCGTGGCAGACCAATCCGCACTTCATAAAACGCGTGATCCTTTGCAAGAGATCAAGCTGCCGCCGGTGGACTACAGCCGCAAGGCTTACAGTTTCTTGATTTGGGGCGTGTTGGCCGCCTTGTTGATTTGGGGCTGGGCGCCGGTGGAAATGCACAAGGCCGTTTCCCTGGTCACCGACGCCCAGAACATGGCCAGCTATGCCAGCGGATTTTTGCAGCCCAACTTTCACAATTGGCCGCTTTTTATCGAGGAAATGATCCTTACGGTGCAAATCGCCGTATGGGGCACGGTTCTAGCGGTGGTCCTGGCCGTTCCCTTCGGCATTCTATCCTCCGAGAACATGGCGCCCTTCTGGATCGTGCAGCCGGTGCGCCGCCTCATGGACGCCTTCCGCGCCATTAACGAGCTGGTTTTTGCCATGCTTTTTGTGGTGGCCGTGGGCTTGGGGCCTTTTGCCGGCGTGATGGCCCTCTTCATTCACACCACCGGTATTTTGGCCAAGCTGTTTTCCGAAGCCGTGGAAGCCATCGATCCGCGCCCGGTGGAGGGTATTCGGGCCACCGGCGGCGGCAAGATCCATGAGATCGTCTTTGGCGTCATTCCCCAGGTGGTGCCTCTTTGGGTTTCCTTTTCCCTGTACCGCTTTGAATCGAACCTGCGCTCCGCCACGGTTTTGGGTCTGGTGGGCGCCGGCGGGATCGGCCAAATCCTGTGGGAGTACATTCGCGGTTTCTATTACGCCGAAACCGCGGCAGTGATCATCATCATCGTCGTGACGGTCTCCTTGCTGGATATCTTGTCCCAACGCCTGCGCCGAATGTTGATATAGACACTCTTAACTAGATTGCGGGGGAGAGTTTCCCTTTTTTCCAATCGCCTGTTGAGGCCATCGCCGGATCGTCGCTATACTGACCGCAGTTAGTGACAAAAAGGGCGATGCCATGAAACTTTTCCGCAGTTTGTTTTGGTCCGGATGTACCGCTGGCCTGCTGATGTTGGGCGCCAGCGCGTGGGCGCAAAGCTATGTTTATCCGGCCGAAGGGCAAAGCCCGGAGCAGCAGCAGCAAGACGAAGCCGAGTGTCATACCTGGGCGGTGCAGCAGACCGGGTTTGACCCGGCCAATCCGCCGGCGACCGGCGGGTCGGCGTCGGCGCCGGAAACCGGCCCGCAAGGGGATCTGGTGCGCGGCGCGGCGCGGGGAGCCGCCGGCGGTGCCGTGGCCGGAGCCATCACCGGCGACGCCGGCGAAGGGGCGGCCGCCGGGGCCGCGGTGGGGGCGCTCTTTGGCGCTTTCAACAAGCGCGACCGGCAGCGCAATCAAGCCGCCGCCCAGCAGCAGCAACAACAGCAAGCCGCGCAGCAGGAAAGCGCCATGCGTAACGAATACAGCAAGGCCCGCGCCGTTTGCCTGCAGGGCCGCGGCTACACGGTGAATTGAGGAACGAGTTATGAGACTGACATCCGCCGCCGCGATCTGCGCCGCTCACATGATCCTGGCCGCTGCCGCGGCGCCCGCCCTGGCCGCGCCCCTGGACACCGACAAACCATTTATTTGCGCCACCTTGACCACCGTCGAATGCGTACCTGGCGAGGATTGCCTCAGCGGACCACCAAGTAGCATCAATGCGCCCCGCTTCATACACTTGGATGTGGCGAAAAAAGAAGCCTCCGCCGAGCGCCCCAGTGGCGAGGTGGTTTCCAGCACCTTCGATGTGGTCGAAGCGGGCGACGCCCAAGTGGTTCTGCAGGGCTTGCAAAATGGCCGGGCCTGGAGCTTGGTCGTGGATCGCCATTCCAAGGCCATGACCTTTACCGCGGCCATGAACGATGCCGCCTTTGTGGTGTTTGGGGCCTGTACGGACGGCTAAGGCCTCCGCTTTATGGGAACGGATATCGGCCTGCGGATCCTGGCCGGCGGGGAGGATTGACCATGTTCAAAAAAATCGGCCTCGGGCTCGCCGGGCTTTTGGTGGTCTTGATGGTGGTCCTGTTCTTTGGGCCGCGTCTGATCAATTGGAAATGGTTCGCGCCGGAGATCACCGCGGCGGTGAAGGAAGCGACCGGTAAGGACCTGTCCTTGAACGGCGAGCTGGATCTGGCGCTTCTGCCCAGCCTGACCTTTCACATCACCGATGTGGTGCTGGAAGACCCCAAGTCCCAAACCGAGCAGCCCTTGGCCCGGATCGCCGCCATTTCCGGCGAAATGGACGTCTTGGCGCTGCTGGCCGACGAGCTGCAGATCGAATCCTTTGTGATCTCCGAACCCCGGTTCACTCTGCAAATCGATGAGTCCGGCCGGCCCAACTGGGCCCTGGAAGGCACGGAACAAAGCGGCGAAGCGGCGCCGGCGCAGGTGGAGGAGAAGACCGAAAGTGGGGAAGAGGGCTTTCCTTTTTCCCAAATGCTTCTGCAGGACATCCGCATCGAAAAGGGCGGCCTTCACTTCTCGGATCTGCGCAGTGGCCGGCAGGATCGTATTGAAAACCTGAACCTGGAGGTCGCCCTGCCGGACATGGGGTCCCCCCTCGCCCTGACGGGCGGTGCGGCGGTGAACGGCCAGGATCTGGTTTTGTCCGGCGATGTCACGACCTTGGCCCAGCTGCTCGGCGGGCAAGACAGTAAGGTGGCGCTTTCCCTCAAGGGCGATCCCCTCGCCCTGACCCTCAATTCGGACGTTCGCACCCAACCGGCCTTGGGCCTGAAGGGGCAGCTTGCCCTGGATATCCCCTCGGTCGGTGCGTTGGCTGCCTGGCTGCAAAGCCCGCTGGACGAGGACCCCGGCCCTTTGAACATGAGCGTGGATTTCAGCTCGGGGGCCGAGAGTAGCGAAATCGCGATGGCCAAGATCGCCGCGGCCGACCTGAACGCGGAACTGACCGCCAAGGTGGATCACAGCGGCGACGTGCCCAAGGTCACGCTGGACCTTAAGGGCGACACGCTCGATTTGACCCGTTATCTGCCGGCGCCGGGCGAGTCGACCACGCCGGCCACGTCGACACCCTCTGAGGCACCCGGCACCGATAACCTTGCCCAGGAGGAAAAGGCACTCGACCAGGCCCTGGATTCGCCCATCGATCTCGCCGGCCTGAAGGCCGTGAATCTGGATGCCGCCGTGCGCATCGAGACCATAAAGACCCACCAAGTGGTCGCCGGCCCCATCGATATGAAGGCGGTGATCCAAGACGGTGCCTTGACCGCCGATATCAACGAGCTGGGTCTCTTCGATGGTCAGATCGAAAGTCATGCCAAACTGGCGGCCCCGGACGACAAGGTTGAGCTTTCCCTAACCGGCAAGCTGGTGGATCTCCCCCTGGGCAAGATCATGGCGGGCCTGCAGCCGGAGGGTTCGGCCAGGCCCTTGCCCCTGGCCGGCATCGCCAACGGCAGCCTTGACGTATCATCCCAGGGCGCCACGCCGAGGGACCTGATCCGCGCCGTTTTGATGCAGCTGGACGTGAGCCTGG
>JANQKX010000718.1 GCA_028280915.1 Kiloniellaceae bacterium | reverse complement strand
CCTTGACTTCGGAAGCGACCACGGCGAAGCCCTTGCCCGCCTCGCCGGCGCGGGCGGCCTCGATGGTGGCATTGAGCGCCAAGAGGTTGGTTTGCGCGGCGATGTCTTGGATCATGGTGACCACCTCCCCGATTTTTTGCGCGGCGTCGGCCAGGCCGCCGACCATTTTATTGGATTCCTCGGCCCGCTGCACGGCGGTGCGGGTGATTTCCGTGGAGCGGGAAACCTGGCGGGAGATCTCCTCGATGGAGCTGTTGAGCTCGTCGGAGGCCGACGACACCGTGGCCGCTTGCACGTTGGTTTCCTCCGCGGCGGCGGCCATGGTCACCGCGTTGTCCTGCATGTCCTGAGCGGCTTGGGACAGCACCTCGACCATGGACCCGACCTTTTGCTCAAAGTCGTTGGCGAGCGCCACCCGGTCGGTCACCACGGTCCAGTTGAGCATGGGGCCGAAATAGGTGCCGCACTCGCCCGTAATGGCGCTGATCCGCAGGTCGAGGGTCTCCTCGCCGAGCCTTATTTGTGCCCGGTGGGGAAGGTTATCGGGATCGGCAAGAATCCGCCGCTGATGCTGCGGGTTCTTGTGAAAGATATCGATGCTTTTGCCCAGCAGCTCGTCGACGGGCGCCGGCAGCAGCTTTTGCAGCGGGCGCAAGGTTTCGATGCTGGTCCTGTTGATGTAATTGATCTCCAGGCTGTCCTTGTCGACCATCATGACGTTGATGGGCATGTTGTCGACCATTTCCAGGAATTGACTGTTCTTCTTTTCCGTTTGCACCGCTTTTGTGATGACGCTCCAGGTGAGCGCGGGCCCGATGTATTTTCCGCCCTGATAAATCGGGGTCACCAAAAGATCCAGATGTTCGCCGCCGATTTCAATCCGGGTGCTGAACGGCAGATTTTTTGGATCGGACAGCAATTGCCGCTGGTGGGCCGGGTTTTTGTGAAACACGTCGATCGATTCACCGACAATGTCCTCGGCCCGGCAGGGCAGGACATGTTCGATCTGCTTCAAGCTTTCTATCGTCGTTTTGTTTACGTAGTTGATCCGGAAATCTTTCAGATCACAGGTCATCACCGCCACGGGCAGACTCTCCAGAACCCCGGCGAGCGCTTTGTTGGAAAAGTTATTGGTGTGAGATACTCGTTTCGATAAGGCAAGCATTGGTCCATCCCCCTTTTGGATTTTCCCAATGTCTATGCGGTCTACTGTAAATATTCCGTTTATAGAAAAAATTTCCTATATTATCTTTATGGTAGCAGATCGGGATTTTGGAACGCGCAAGTGCGCAGCCTCGCCAGAAGGCCAATTGGATCGCCCTCGATACGTAATTGGGCCGATTCCAATTGATCAGGCATGGGGTCTAGGGGACCTACTGTGGCGCCGCTCTGGAAAAATCGAAGTCGTCAGCGAAGTGGCAGGCCACGAAATGTTCCGGTGCGATCTCGCGCCAGTCGGGGGTGTCGCTGGCACAGCGGGGCTTGGCGAAGGGACAGCGGGTGTGGAAGCGGCAGCCGGTGGGGGCGGCGAGGGGATTGGGAATCTCCCCCGTCAGCTTGATGGGATCCAGGTGATGGTCCGGCTCCACCTGGGGAATGGCGGACATGAGCGCGTGGGTATAGGGATGCCGCGGGGTAAAAAACAGGGACCTGGTGGGGGCGTATTCCATGAACTTGCCCACATAGAGCACCGCCACCCGGTGGGAGATTTGGGCCACCACGGAAAGGTCGTGGGCGATGAACAAGAAGGCCACGCCCATCTCGTCCTGCAGATCTTTCAAGAGATTCACGATCTCCGCCTGGATGGAGACGTCCAGCGCTGAGACGGATTCGTCGCAGACCACGAAGTCGGGCTTGGAGACAAGGGCGCGGGCGATACAGATGCGCTGGCGCTGGCCGCCGGAAAAGGCATGGGGAAAGCGACGCAGATGCTCCAGGTTCAGCTTGCAGCGCCCGGCGATCTCGCGCACCCGGGTATCGATCTGGTCCCGGTCCTTCATCATGCCGCTGGCCACCAAGGGCTCGGCGATGATGTCCCGCACGGTCATGCGCGGGTTGAGGGAGGAGTAGGGGTCTTGGAACACCAGGCTCATGCGCGGGCGGAACTGGCGTAACATGTCCCCGGACAGGTTGGAAAGCTGGACCGGCCCCGCCTTGAAAACGAGATTCATCTTTTGCCGAAAGGCCCGTAACGCGTCCCCTTCCAGGCCGGTCACGTCCACGTCCTGGTCGTCGGGGGTGTGGAAGACCACGGTGCCGGCGGTGGGGTCGATGGCGCGCAGAATGGCCCGGCCCACGGTCGTCTTGCCCGAGCCGGACTCGCCGACCAGGCCCACGGTCTCGCCCCGCTTGATGTTGAAGGTGACCCCGTCCACGGCGCGCAGGGGCACCACCTTGGTGCGGAACAGACTCTTGGTCTTGATGGGGAAGTGAACTTCCAGGTTCTTAACTTCGATCAGCGTGTCGTGGGAGTGATAGCTCATGCCGCCGACTTTCCTTTTTCGTCATGCAGCCAGCAGCGGACCGAATGCCCGGCGGCGAGAGGCGTTTCCAAGGGCGCCGTTTGATTGCACAGGCCGTCCACCACATGCTGGCAGCGGGTTTGGAAGGGGCAGCCCTGGGGCCGTTCGTTGGGGCTGGGAATGTCCCCGGGCACGGGCTTCAGGCGCTCGTCCAGGCGGTCCAGGGAGGGGATGGCCTCCAGGAGGCCCACCGTATAGGGATGGGCCGGGTTGTGGATCACGTCCCGGGTCGGGCCCCTTTCCACGATGGTGCCCAGGTACATGACCGCCACCTCGTCGGCGATCTGGGCGATGACCCCCAGGTCGTGGGTGATGAAGATCATGCCCATGCCCAAGTCCTTTTGCAGGTCCGACATGAGCTCCAGCACCTGGGCCTGGATGGTCACGTCCAGGGCGGTGGTGGGCTCGTCGGCGATGAGCAGGGCCGGCCCGGCGGACAAGGCCAGGGCGATCATGGCCCGCTGGCGCATGCCGCCCGACATCTCGTGGGGGTATTGATCGACCCGGGCCTGGGGATTGGAAATGCCCACCTTGTCCAGCATCTCGATGGCGTGCGCCCGGGCTTCGCGCTTGCCCAGCTTTTTGTGCAGGCGGATGGCCTCGATCATCTGGTTGCCGATGGTATAGACCGGCGAGAAGGAGGCCATGGGCTCCTGAAAGATCATACCGATTTCGCCGCCCCGCAGGGCCCGGATCGGGGCGCCCTTGCCTTTCAGCTTTTCGATTTCGATCAGCTTGTCGTGCTTGTCCAGGTAATGCATTTTGGCTTCCGGCGCGATGGTGGCCGAGCCGGGCAGCAAGCGCATCAGCGCCTTGGTGGAAACCGATTTGCCCGAGCCGGATTCGCCCACCAGGCCCAGGGTCTTGCCCCGCGCCACCGTGAAGCTGACGCCCTGCACCGGGGTGATCACGCCCTCGTCGGTCTTGAAGGAGACGGAGAGGTTTTCCACGCTCAAGAGGGTGTCCATGATGCGATCTCCCTTACTTGCCGCCATAGGGGTCGGCCGCGTCGCGCAGGCCGTCGCCGATCACCGTGAAGGCCAGGACCGCCACCACCACGAAGACCGCCGGAATGAACAGCCAGGGAGTCTGCTCGATGGCCCGGATGCTTTGGGCTTGCTGCAGCAGGACGCCCCAGCTGACCGTGGGCGGGCGCAGGCCCAGGCCGACGAAGGAGAGCGCGGTTTCGCTCAGGATCATGTAGGGGAAGGAAATCACCAGGTCCACGATGATGAAGCTGGTGAAGCTGGGCAGCATGTGCTGGCCGATGATCCGGGACGGCTTCGCTCCGGCCAGGGTAGCGGCCACCACGTAGTCCTCGTTGCGGATGGACAGCAATTGGGAGCGCACCCGGCGGGCCAGGGTGGGCCAGCCGAACAGCCCCAGGATCAGGGTCATGGCGAAATAGACCTGGGTGGTGGACCATTCCTTGGGCATGGCCGCCGCCAGTCCCATGTAGAGGGGAATGATCGGCACCACCCGGATGATTTCGGTGATGCGCTGGATCACGTTGTCGATCATGCCGCCGAAAAAGCCCGCCGTGCCGCCGATCACCAAGGCCAGCACGAAGGAGATCAAGACCCCCAGGGTGCCGATGGAAAGGGAGGTGCGGGTGGCGTACATGGTGCGCGAGAACACGTCCCGGCCCAGATCGTCCGTGCCCCAAAGATGGATCTTGGCCTTGGGGTCGTCCAGCCCGAAGAGGTGAATGGTGGTGGGGAACAGGCCCAGTAAGCGGGTGCGCTCGCCGCTGACGAAAAAATTAACAAAAACCCGGGTCTCCGGGTCGGGCACGGAAATGGCCCGCAGGGTGACCGAATCCCGTTCCGTCTTCACGCCGTGAATGAAGGGACGCAGGGAACAGCCGTTATGATCGCAGAACAGGGGGATCTGCGGCGCGCCGTCGATGTACTTGGTATCCCGGGTGGTCGGCCCGTAGGGCGCCACGAACTCGGCGAAAATGCCCAGCACGGCCATGATCGCCAGAACGGCGGCGGCCACCATGGCCGCCCGGTGACGGCGGAAGCGCCACCAGATCAAAGTCCATTGGGAGGCCGAGTAGTACTTCAGCAGGCGCTCGCGCTCCTTGCGCTCGGCGCGGGTTTCCTTCTTGGTTTGCCGGGTATCTTGGGTGTTTGGGGTCTCTTGGGGGCCTTGGCCGTCGGTGATCGTCGCCATGATCAAGCTCCCAGTTTGATGCGCGGGTCGAGCCACGCCAGTAGAAGGTCCGAGACGAAGTTCATGATCACGATCATGGCGGTGAGCAGCAGCAAGATCGCGCCCGCCACGTACATGTCCAGGTCCAGGTAGGCCCTGAGCAGCAGTTCGCCCAGTTCGGTCAGGCCCAGCACCACCGCCACGATGGGCAGCTCGGAAAAGATGCGGTTCACGTCAAAGCCGATGGTGGAGACCACCGGGTTGATGGCCAGGCGGGCCGGATACTTGATCAGCAGCTTGGCCTCGGGCACGCCCCGCGCCCGGGCCGCGGTGACCGAGAGCTTGTTGAGTTCGTCCGACATGGTGGCGCGCACGGTCTGGATCTGATAGGCCACCGCCGACCAGGCGAGCACGAAGGCGGGCAGCCACAGGTGGGTGATCAGGTCCCAGAACTTGCCCAGGGACCAGGGCGCGTCGGCGTAGCGGGGGGAAAACAGCCCGCCGATGTCCGCGTCGAAGTACTTGTTGGCGAAGTAAAGCAGTATCAGCGCCAGGAGGAAGTTGGGCAGCGCCAGGCCCAAATAAGAGAATATGGTCAAGCCATAGTCGGCGGCAGAGCCGCGCCGCACGGCGGCATAGATGCCCACGGGGATGGAGACGATGTAGGTGATCAACAGGGTGGAAAACAGGATGCCCAGGGTCAGCCAGGCCTTGTCGCCGATGACCTTCACCACCGAGGTTTCGAAGGCGAAAGCTTGCCCGAAGTCGCCCCTGAGCACGATGCCGCCAATCCAGTCGAAGTACCGGAAGATCATGCCCTTATCCAGGCCCAGCTCGCGGCGGATGGCCTGGATATCGGCTTCGGTTACGTTGACGCCGGTGCCCGAATATTTACGGAATGCATAGCGGTCCGCGTAGTCGCCCGGCGGGATCTCCATGATGAAAAAGACCATGATCGAGACGAAGAACATGGTCACGATCATGCCGAGGGCACGCTCAAACGTGAATCGCAGCATCTGCTACCCCTGCCTAGTGGACACAGGGCAAGGGGCAGTGCCCCCCGCCCGTGCCGAAAAGTGCCCCGCGCGGTGCCCTAGGGGAAAACTCCCCTAGGGCGATACCGTGTCTGCCGGGTTATCCAGCTGTTATTGTTCCAGCCACCACTGCTGGGTGCGGTAGGGATAGGCCCAATAGAAGTCGTAGGTCTTGGCCGTGATGGGCTTCACGTTCTGCAGATCGTTGCGGTACATGAAGGGGGCGACGATGTTGCCCACGGTGCCGATCTTCAACATGTTGTCCACGTGAATGTCGGTGATCTGCTTGCCGATTTCGTTGGAGGCATCCGAGCCGAATTCAACCTGGATGAATTTCTCCGACAGCTCCCAAAGCTGCTTGATGTCCTCGGGTGGCTCGATGCCTTCGCTGCCGCCGCTCTTCTTCCACGACGCCCAGGCAAAGCCGGTGCCGGGGTTGAAGAAATCGCCGAAGGGCGGCACGAAAACGGTGACGTCCTGGCTGATGGTCGGGCCGGCGTTGCCGTCGTATTTCCAAACCGTCAGGTCCAGATCGTTGTTATTCCCGGCGGCGCGGTATTCGTCGGAGGTGACTTCCTTCAAGTCCACCCGCACGCCCGCGTCGGTCCAGTAGTCACGCACCAATTCGTGCATTTTCACCGGCGCGCCCTGGCTGGAATAGACCAGGCGAACCACCAAGGGCTTGCCGTCGGGCCGTTCCACCGTGCCGTCGCCGTCGCTGTCGGTCAGGCCCATTTCCTCGAGCAGGGCCCTGGCCTGGTCCGGATCATAGGCGATGTCCTTGCTCAGATGCTCGTCGGTCACGAAGGACACGGTTTTCACTTCGGCGGGCACGCCCTGCATGGGCTCGCCCTGGCCCAGGTAGACGATCTCGTTGATCTCGTCCCGGTTCATGGCCAAGGACATGGCTCGGTTGAAGCGCACGTCGTTGAAGATTTCCCGCAGGACCGGATCTTCATGGGTCCGGTTGAAGGAATAAAACACGTTTTCGCCGAAGGTCGGGGCGAAGGAGACCGTGTAATCGCCCTTGCTTTCGTTTTCCTTCAGCAGGGGGAAGTCCTCCAGGAACACGGCCTGCTGTTTCCAGACCACGTCGCCGTTCATGATTTTCAGATTCTGAACTTCCTTGTCACCGATATAGGTCTCGACGATTTCACCGATGTAGGGCAACTGGTTGCCGGCGGTGTCCACCATGTGGAAGTAAGGATTGGCCACCAGCTTGCGGCCCTCGGCGTTTTCCTCCACCAGGATGTGGCTTTCCAAGGTGGGCAGCACGGCGCGGCCGATCTTCGCGGCCTTGTCCGCGTCCTTCAACAGGGGCGAGGGAACGTCTTTCCAGTCCGAGCCGCCGTAGTAGAAATCAACCGCCTCGGCCCCGTTGGCGAAGCCGTATTCCTGGGCGACCTTGTCGGCGTCCGGGTTGTGCTTGGTCATGAACTGGGAGAGGAAGTGCTTGGGCTGGAACGGCTGGCCATAGTCCACGGCGAAGCGGTTCAAGATGCCCGGGGTGGGCACCGGGAAGGTGAACTTCACGGTAAGGTCGTCCACCGCTTCCACCTTGGCCGGCTCGCCGGCGAACAGCCAGCGGTCGGGGGTTTTTTCGAAGACGTCCGGGTTCAGGATCATGTCGTTGTGCCAAAAGGCCACGTCCCCGGCGGTGAAGGGCGCGCCGTCGGACCACTTGTGGCCGTCGCGCAGGACGATGGTCAGCTCGGTGTAATCGTCGTTCCACGACCACGCCTTGGCCACGTTGGGCACCAGGGTCTGAAGATCGTCGGCATAGCGCACGAAGTTCACATGACGCACGGACAGAAGATCGGAGGTGCCGGATTCCGTGCCCTTGGACAAACCGGTCAAAACACCGCCGTGCTTGCCAATGGTGTCATAGGGCGCCACCACCAGGGGCTCGGCGGGCAGCCGGTCGGCAATCGCCGGCAAGTCGCCGTTGCCCGTGATTTTGCCGTTGTAATCGGCGATTTGCGGATGGTCGGCAAAACCCAATTCACAGGACGCGGCATCCTGGAATTCAGCCAACTCGAACTGCTGCGGGTAGGCGGGGGACAGGCCCTGCATGTCGGCGACGGTGACCGCCGGGCAGTTGGCGTAGGCCGCCGTGGCGGAGAGCACAAGTGCTGTCCCCGAAAACAAGGCCGTGCGTAAGGGTGCAAACATAACGATCTCCCACTGTTGCATAATTATGCGCGGAAGATCGGCCCGCTATGTCACAGGTTCATGACAGTGCCCAATGGAACAGTCATATTTTTTTCAAATGAAATCGATTGATCTGATCAATAGGTGGGCTGTCAAAAGTAGTGGCGAAGCAAAGATTCCGCGATATTAATTGAGTCTTTGCAAGATAGCGGGGCTTTTACACCCAGGTCGTGCTTTCCGTATCGCTGAGCGGTTGTTGGAAAAAGTTGTCCCAGCCCCCGCTGTCGCCGCCATATCCGCCCGCCAGGCTGTATGTCATGGCGCGCAGGCGGGCCAGCAGCGCGTCCGGGTCGGAAAAGCCGGCCAGGGCCGCGAAGGGAAGGGGTGTGCCCAGGTGCAGGCGCACCTTCTGGCCGATCTTGCGCGCCGCCTCGTGGATGAGCAGGGCTTCCCGGCAGGGC
>JANQKX010000705.1 GCA_028280915.1 Kiloniellaceae bacterium | reverse complement strand
GAAGGGGATCTCAGAACCGCCTATTTCCTGGCCTACGATGATGCGGCTTGTGAATACCTGGACTTGGATGACGGCAGCCTGGACGGGGAAATGGCCCGGGGACGGGCCGTGGTCTCGGCCAGCTTCGTCATTCCGTACCCGCCGGGCTTTCCCATCTTGGTGCCCGGCCAGGTGATCAGCCAGGAGATCGTGGATTTCATGCGCGCCCTGGACGTGAAGGAAATCCACGGCTACCGCCCGGAACTGGGCCTGCGCGTCTTCACCGAACCGGCCTTAGCTGCGCAGGGATAGGGGCGGCGCAGGGATAGGGGCGAGGAATTAAGGGCGAGGGACGGCGCGTTTTACGACGGCCCCCGCCACTTTCGCTTCAGGCAAGTCCCCTAAAATCCGTCTTCGGTGTCCAGGTCGGGCGCGGGGACGTCTTCGGGCGCGCGGCCGTTGTTGATCTGATCGGCGCGGTTTTGCCGGTACAAGGAGCGCACACGCGCGTAGAAGTCGATGGAATCGGCCTTAAGCGCCTCGATGGTCTCGATGTTGCGGGCGCGGAAGTCCACGCCCTCGGCGGCCCGCAAGGCAATGGACTGTTCAAAAGTCATGACATAGGTGAGGGGGTCCAGGCCCCAGTCGGCCAGCCGGCCCACGCCGTCCCGCAAGGAGGAGGGGCCAAGGACGGGAATGACCAGGTAAAAGCCCTCATCGGCGCCCCAGACGCCCAGGGTCTGGCCGAAATCTTCCTCGCGATAGGGATAGCCCGCGTCGGTCGCCACGTCGAAGAGCCCGAGCACGCCGGCGCTGGTATTGATGGCAAAGCGCCCCATGGTGAGTTCGGCGCCTTCCCAGTCCCACTGCAGGATGTTGTTGGCCAAGGTCACCGGGGTATTCAGGTTCCGCAGGAAGGACTGCACCGAATTGCGCACCACCTCGGGCAGGATGAAGCGGTACGTGGCCGCGACGGGCTGAAAAATGAAGACGTCCAGGGCGTCGTTAAAAGCGAAGATGAAGCGATTGGGCACCTCGAGGGGGTCGTTGTCGTCGGGGATCTCATAGCCGAATTCATCATCGCCGAAGTCATCGTCATCGCCATTGCTGGCGCAGCCCGACAGCAGCGCCGCCAAGGCCAGTCCGAAAAACAGCGGACGTAAAAACAGCGAGATAACTTCCTTAATTTTCAACACGTTGAGCATCCCCCTTTATTCCGCGAGTTTGGACACGCCCCATGGGCCGGGCCGCGCCTCGCGTTTCTAGCAAACGTGCAGGTGAGATTCTTGGTGCGAACAGGGTCACAAAAAACCGAAACTCCCCCTAAACCGTGGCCCTGTCTTTTAGACCAAAAGGTTACCAATATGGTTAACAAGCCCTTGCCGCGTCATCATTGCCGAAATTCCGGTCTGTCCCGGAAGAGGCAAGGAGCGAGGTCTCAAGCTCGAATACCCGTATTCCAATACTCGGCAAAGCCTCTAGCACAGCCTGTTGCCGATGGCCAGATCTCCTAGTGAGGTAATTTATGTCCAGAAAGGGGATTTGCCACCGATTGGCCTGGGTTTTCCGCGTCAAGGTTTGTCGATGACGGTCCGCGCGGGACCTCAGGTCAGCTTCACCAGCCGCCGGTAGAGCGGCAGCATGATGGCGGGCAGCATGAACATGGGGAACTGGGCCACGGCGAAGAAGAGGGCAATGCCCGGATCGGCGTCCGGCGGCAGCCCGGCCAGGATCAGCCCCATGTTACAATTTCCCGTGATCAGCCCGATGGTCAGGGCTTGGCGATGGCCGGCCCGCCAGGATACGCCATAGCCC
>JANQKX010000454.1 GCA_028280915.1 Kiloniellaceae bacterium | reverse complement strand
AAGCGAAACCGACCCGGTGGAGCCGGAGCTGGTCTCGGCGGCCGAGGCGGCGGGCCAGGAGCTGGCGCGGCTGCGTACGCCCTTGGTCAATCTGCGGCGCTTGCTCCTGGCGCAGCTGGACGCGGAAAGCGATCGCCTGGACAGCGAATCCCGGCGCCGCATCGAGGCGGTGTGCCGGGGGCTGGAGCGGCGGGCCATCAGCCAACTGCGCGCCTGGCAGGACATGCTGGCGGGCCTGGGCGAGGAAACCCCGGCCGAGTTCACCCAGTGGTTCGGCATCGAGCGCATCGACGGCCGGGACGTGGACGTGGGCATGTACCGCCATTGGGTGGATCCCACGGGCCCTTTTGCCGAGGCGGTGCTGGCCGAGGCCCAGGGCGCGGTGATCACCTCGGCCACCTTGACCGACGGCTCGGGGGACATCGTGGCGGACTGGGAAGCGGCGGAAGCCCGCACCGGCGCCGCGCGCCTGGTCAACCCGGCCATACGGGCGCAGTTATCCTCGCCCTATGACTATGGCGGCCAAACCCGCGTGCTGGTGGTGCGGGACCTGCGCAAAGACGACATGAACCTCCTGGCCGGCGCCTACCGGGCGCTGTTTGTCGCCGCCGGCGGCGGCGCCCTGGGTCTGTTCACGGCGATCTCGCGCCTGCGGGCGGTGCATCAGCGCATCGCCGCTCCCTTGGAGGCGGAAGACCTGACCCTCTATGCCCAGCACGTGGATGGCCTGGACACCTCCACCTTGATCGACATTTTCCGGGCCGAGGAGAACGCTTGCCTTTTGGGTACCGACGCGGTGCGGGACGGTATCGACGTGCCCGGCAGTTCCCTGCGCCTGATTGTCTTTGACCGGGTGCCCTGGCCCCGGCCCGACATCCGTCACAAGGCCCGGCGGGCGCTCTTCGGCGGCCGGGCCTATGACGACCGCTTGACCCGGCTGAAGCTGCGCCAGGCCTTTGGGCGCTTGATCCGTAAGTCGGACGATCGGGGCGTGTTTGTCATGCTGGATTCCAGGATGCCCAGCCGCCTGGCCGGCGCCTTCCCCGAAGGCGTGACCGTGGAGCGGGTCGGGCTGGCCGAGGCGGTGGCGATCACGGAGGATTTTCTGGCCCCGAAAGGGACCGGCCCGAATCAGAACGAGCCGATCACAGAGGGTAACTGAGCCCCACCTTGACCGAATCCATCACCACGATGGTTTGAAAGCGGCGGATGTGGGGATTGGCGAAGAAGATTCGGTGGGTCAGCTGCTCGTACTCGGGAATGTCCTTGGCGGTGACGATGAGGATGAAATCGAAATCGCCGGTCACGTAGTAGCACTGCTGAACCTGGGGGATCTTGGCGATCTCGCGCTTGAAATCGTCCAGGATATCGGCGCGGCCCCGCTCCAGGACCGCCTGCACGATCATGGTGATGCGCCCGCCCACCTTGGCCGGATCGATCACCGCGATTTCCTTTTCGATCACCCCGTTGTCGCGCAGGCGCTTGACCCGCCGCTGGCAGGCGGTAGGGGACAGGCCCACCGCTTCCGCCAGGGGCTCGGAGGTGATTCGGCTGTTTTTCTGCAGGTTGTTGAGAATGGCGATGTCGAACGGGTCTATTTTACTCATTGGTGCGGATTTTCTTCACTATTGGGGAAATTTTGCGGCGATTATACCACAAATCGGAAAGTTTGCGGCCTATTGCGGCGCTGCCTCGGCTACAAACATCCGCATTATAGGCCTGGGCCTTTTTGGCATGGCCGTTATGCTTTGAGAATGTTCCCATGGCCGTTAAATCCGTGAGCGTCGGCTCTCTTCCCCAAGGCACCCTATCCGCCGGCATCGCCTTTGGCTTGCTGACCTCCTTGATCTGGGGGTCCTGGCCGGTGATGTCCCGCTTGGGCGTGGAGCAAAGCCTGAATCCGGCGGATGTGGCGTTTTTGCGCTTTGCCGTGGCCGGATTGATCCTGCTGCCCATCTTCTTGCGGCGCGGCGTGCGGGGCTTGGGCTGGGGCCGGGGCATGGTCTTGGCCGCCGGCGCCGGCGTGTCCTATGTCATGTTCTCGGTGAGCGGCTTCACCTTGGCGCCGGCGGGTCACGGCGGGGTCATCATCCCCAGCACCATGCTGACCTGCGCGGCGGTCGGCGCCTGGTTGCTGCTGGGTGAGCGGCCGCCGCTGAGCCGCGTGGCCGGGCTGGTGATCATTCTGGCCGGGGTGTTGACCATCGGCTGGCACAGCCTGGCTCAAGGGGGCCCGGACACCTGGAAAGGGGACCTCATGTTCATGGTCGGCGGCATGCTGTGGGCGGTCTATACCCTCGGGTCGCGGGCCTGGGGGGCGGACCCCTGGCAGGCCACGGCCATCGTCTCCGTGTTCTCTCTGGTCGTGTTTCTGCCTTACTACATCATCTTTCACGGCGACAGCTTGTTGGCGGTGCCTCTCAGCGAACTGCTGATCCAGGGGGTTTACCAGGGTGTGGTTGCCGGAATTCTGGCCTTGCTGTTCTACACCAAGGCGGTGGCCATTCTGGGGGCGGCGCGGGCCGCGGTCTTTGCCGCCTTTGTCCCCGCCATAACCGCCTTGCTGGCCTATCCCCTGCTGGGCGAAGTGCCGGCCTGGCGGGAAATGCTGGGTATTGCCGTGGTGAGTTTGGGCATGCTCTTGGCCCTGGGCCTGGTCAAATGGCCCCGTCGCGGCGCTGGGCGTTGAGCATCCTGTCCGGCGCTTCACGTTTCCGTCACAAAAGGGATTGTCTTTCTTAACGGGCCTTTAACTCGGCGCCGCTGTTATCTATCTAAACAACGAATAAAAATCGCGCCACAGCTGAACCGTTAGAAAACCGCCATGTCCCAGGTCCTGATCTATTCCAGCATGCTCTGCCCCTTCTGCTACCGGGCCAAACGGCTCTTTGATGAGCTGGGGGTGGCTTACGAAGAGATTGACGTGATGTGCCAGCCGCGCCGCCGGGCCGAGATGCGCGAAAAGGCAAGTGGCCGAAATGCCGTGCCCCAGATCTTCATCAACGATGTGCACGTGGGCGGCAGCGACGACCTTTATGACCTCCACGCCGCGGGCAAGCTGATGCCCTTGCTTGAAGGCGTATCGTGAGCGGGCGCTGCCGCGTCGCTTGCCTACAGTTTACCGCCGGACGGGAGATCGCGCCCAATCTGGCCATTCTCACCGAAATGGTGCGCGAAGCCGCCGGGGCGGGCGCCAATTTCATCCTGACGCCCGAGACCAGTGACATGCTGGAGCCCAAGCGGGCCTTGCAGGCGGAAAAGCTGCGGCTTGAGGAAGACCATGCCGGCGTGGCCGCCTTTTGCCAGTTGGCGGCGGAGCTGGACGTCTGGTTGCTGGCCGGTTCGTTTTTGATCAAGCAAGCCGCGGGCAAACCCGCCAACCGCTCCTTTCTCTTTGCCCCCAGCGGGGAGGTGGCGGCGCGCTATGACAAGATCCACATGTTCGACGTCTCCATCCCCGATGGGCAGAGCTACCGGGAATCCAATGCCTACCAAGCGGGCGGCAAGGCGGTCCTGACCCCCTTGCCCTGGGGGCCTTTGGGCATGACGATTTGTTATGATCTGCGCTTTCCCGCCCTTTACCGCAGCCTGGCCCAGGCCGGCGCCCTGTTT
>JANQKX010000597.1 GCA_028280915.1 Kiloniellaceae bacterium | reverse complement strand
CGATCTGCCCGAGGCGCCGGACGCAGTGTTCCTGGCCGTGCCCGCCGCCGGGGCGGTCGAGACGGTGGCCCAGCTGCGGGACTTGGGCGCCGGTGGCATTGTGAGCTATACGGCCGGTTTCGGCGAGCTGGGCGCGGACGGTCAACGGCGGGAACGGGACTTGGTCCGGGCGGCCGGAGACATGGCCCTGGTGGGCCCCAATTGCTCGGGCCTGCTCAACTTCGTCCAACGCGCCGCCCTTTGGCCCTTCGACCATGGCGGCCAACCGGTCAGCCGGGGGCCGGCCTTCATCACCCAAAGCGGCATGCTGGGCAACACGGTGACCATGAACCAGCGTTCTTTGTCGTTTTCCTATGTGATCAGCGCCGGTAATCAGGCCATGTTGGGGGTTGAAGATTTTCTTGAGATTTTGGTCGACGATCCGGCCGTCTCCGCCATCGGTCTTTACATCGAAGGACTGAAGGACGTGCCCCGTTTTGCCGCCGCTGCGCTGCGCTGCCTAGAGGCGGGCAAGCCCATTGTGGCGCAAAAGGTGGGAACCTCGGAAATCGGCGGTCAGCTGACGGTCACCCACACCGGTTCTTTGTCCGGCTCGGACCGGCTTTACAAGGCCCTTTTCGCCCGCCTGGGCGTGATCGGCGTGGACTCAACCGTGGCCATGATGGAATGCCTGAAGATAGCCACGGTTGCGGGCATCCCCAAGGGCACGCGCGTGGCGGCCCTGACCTGTTCGGGCGGAGATTCCACCATGGTGGCCGACGCCGGTGAAAAAGGAGGCATTACCTTTCCCCAAGCCTCGCCGGCGGTCGCGGCGGAATTGGCCGACTTGTTGCCGCCCATCGCCACGCTCTCCAACCCCTTGGATTACACCACCCCCCTGTGGGGCAACGAGGCGGCGCTGAGAAAGGTGTTTCCGGCCTTTTTCAGCGATGGCTTTGACGCCGCGCTGATGGTGCAGGATTACCCCACTTTGGTGGGGGGAGAGAGTTACGCGCCCTATCAGGCGGACGCCCGCGCCTTCGCCGCCGCCACCCAGGCGGCGGATCTGCCCGCGGCCGTGGTCAGCGTGCTGCCGGAAAACCTGGACGAAGGCGTGCGCGAAACCTTGATCCAAAGCGGCGTGGCGCCCTTGCAAGGCATGGAAGAAGGCGTGGCCGCGCTCGCCGCCGTGGCCCGCTTCGGCGCCCTGCGGCAAAACCGCCGCGCCGGAGAGGGGCAATCGGCGGTGGGGCTCGCGCCCATGCCAAGTCTTCCGTCCACGGGGGTGACCTTGGACGAATGGGCCGGCAAGCAGCGTTTGGCCCAAGCAGGGGTTCCCGTTCCCCAAGGGCGGCTGGTCACCGCGGCGGAGGCCCCGCAGGCGGCCGCGGACTTGGGCTTTCCGGTGGTGCTCAAGCTGGTCAGCCGGGATCTGCCGCACAAAAGCGAGGCGGGCGCGGTCAAGGTCAACCTCACAAGCGTGGAGGCGGTTGCCCAAGCGGTTGCCCAGATCAAGGCCTCCGTCGCCGCTTATGACCCCAAGTTGGCCGCGGAGCATTTTTTGGTGGAACGCATGGTTTCCAAGCCCTTGGCCGAACTCTTGATCGGCTATCGCTTGGATCCGCTTTTCGGGTCCACCTTATTGATCGGGGCCGGCGGTGTGATGACCGAGTTGCTGGACGACGTGCGCCTGCTGCTCTGGCCCGTGGACCGGCCCAGTTTGCACGAAGCGCTTCGTTCCTTGAAGGTGAGCCGCTTGTTCGAGGGTTACCGCGGGGCGGCGGCGGTGGATCTGGAAAGCGTGGTGGCGCCCATCGCGGCCTTGGTCCGTTACATTGACGAAAACCGAGATTCCATCCGCGAGCTGGACATCAATCCGCTCATGGTTTGCGCCGACGGCGTTTGGGCGGCGGATGTGCTCATGGCCGTGAGCGAATAGGGCCGGTTTTCCGTTTTCGCCTTTTAATCGTTGTCCAAAAGCCCCGCGCCGGCGCCGGACAGGTGGGAGGCGGCGGTGGATTCCACCAGCAAGCGGTCGGCGAAGCCCGCGAGGGTTTTCCAGGTGTCCTCTTCCACTTCCACACCATTGAAAGCTCCCCGCGCCGACTTTTCATCGGGCGCCGGGCCGTTCGAGTCTCCTTGAACGACCAAGGTTATGTCGTGGTTTGTGGCCTCCGAGTTGTCCGAAAGGGCCGCTTCCCAATTGAGTTGCCCGGCGCGGCAGGTCGCCAGGGCGGGGCCATCCGGGCCGTCGCCTTGATAAAGTTTATAACGATGGCGCCCCGTCGCCGATGCCGCCACCAGGACCGCCATCACCACCAGGGGCTCGTCGACCTGAG
>JANQKX010000594.1 GCA_028280915.1 Kiloniellaceae bacterium | reverse complement strand
GGTCGTTGATCAGCCCCATGGCCTGCATGAAGGAATAGACCGTGGTGGGGCCGACGAACTTCCAGCCGCGCTTTTTCAGATCCTTGGACAGGGCGACGGAGTCCGGGGAGTTGGTCAGGCTCTGGGGCGGGCCCAGGGAAGCCGGGTCCGGCTCGTAGCGCCAGAGGTAGGCGGCCAGGGAGCCCTCCTGCTCGATCAGCTCAAGCGCCCGGCGGGCGTTGTTGATCACCGCCTCGATCTTGCCCCGGTGGCGCACGATCCCCTTGTCCTGCAGCAAGCGGTCCCGGTCCGCTTCGGTAAAGCGGGCCACGCGTTTGAAATCGAAGCCGGCGAAAGCCGCGCGGAAATTCTCCCGCTTGTCCAGGATGGTGCGCCAGCTGAGGCCCGACTGAAACCCCTCCAGGCAGAGCTTTTCAAACAGCCGCTGGTCATCGACCACCGGAAAGCCCCACTCCCGGTCATGGTATTCGGGAAAGCCCGGCACCGAACCGCACCAGCTGCAGCGGGCCAGACCGTCCGGCCCCACGATCGTCTCGCTCATAACCGCCCTGCCCTCCCATCACACAAGGTTAAACCCGCCCGACTAAGCACACAAAAACGCCAGACGTTCGTCCGCCTTGGAGGGCGCCATTTCGATAATCTCGGCACTCACCACGCCCTGGGCCACGAAGGGGTCCGCCTGCACCAAGGCCTCGAGCGCGTCCCGCCCGATCCCTTGCGCCAGAATGCCGCCACCCAAATTAGGCGGCAGGCTGCCGGCCAGCACGAAGGTGCCGGCGGCAAAGCCCGCCTGAAGCCAGGCCTTATGGGCCTCCATGAACTCTTGGGCCTGACTTTTGTTGGTGGAGAATTTCAGCAGGACGATGAACATCTCTTTGAACTCCTTGTTGCCATCACGCTAGCTCTTTGTCGGTGTAAGCGGCCAGCCAGTCGCACATCTGCGCCACTTCCTGGCGGATGAAGGTTTCATCGTGAAAGGCATTGGCCAGAGTCGCGACCCCCTGGCTGCGGGCAAGCAGGTGCATGGCCAGATGCTCCGCCTCCTCATCGTGCCCCAGCAAGGCAAACTGCCCGGCGAGCCAGTCGCGAAACAGGGAGAACAGCTTGTTGGCCTCTCCCTGCGCGCCGTGGTTCAGCTTGGCCAGCTCCGAGGTCAAGCCGCCCACCGGGCAGCCGAAACGCTTAATATCCCGCCGGTTGCGGATCAGGATATGGATGAAGCAGCGAATGCGGTCCGCGGGGTCTTTTTCCTTGCGCGCCCACTGGTCCAGCATGTCCTGGGTCTTGTTCACCCGCGCCGTGATCACCGCCGACAGGATCTGATCCTTGGCCTTGAAGTGATGATAAAAATTGCCCCGCGAAATTCCCACCGCCGCGGCGATATCCGCAAAAGAGGTATGTTCGAAACCTTGCCGATAGAACAACCGGTCGGCGGCTTTCACAATCTCGTCGCGGGTCTTGTTATCACCCCTCATCGCCGTTTCCTCTCGGCCCGTCTTTCTTAGGTCAACCGTCCTAGCTCTCACACTAGGTCAACCGTCCTAGTTAGTCAAACTCAAAAACGAAAAGGGAGCCACAGAGGGCTCCCTCGACACCGGCTGGGGCGATTGCTTCAATCATGCATCAGCAGGTGGATCAAACTGGAGGTATCCCAGCGCCGGCCGCCCCGGGCCTGCACCTGGGCATAGAACTGGTCCACCAGGTGGGCCACCGGCAGGCGGGCGCCGTTGCGGTTGGCCTCGGCGAAGCAAATGCCCAGGTCCTTGCGCATCCAGTCCACGGCGAAGCCGAACTCGAACTGGTCGGCGCACATGGTGGCGCCCCGGTTTTCCATCTGCCACGAGCCGGCAGCGCCCTTGGAGATCACGTCGATGACCTTTTCCATGTCCAGACCCGCCTTCATACCGAAGTTCAAGCCCTCGGACAGGCCCTGGACCAGGCCGGCGATGCACAGCTGATTGACCATCTTGGTGAGCTGGCCCGAGCCCGCCGGGCCCATCAGGACCACCGAGCGGGCGAA
>JANQKX010000446.1 GCA_028280915.1 Kiloniellaceae bacterium | reverse complement strand
GGTGCCTTCCAATCTTAACCCAGGAAACCTGGCCCTCACTCTCAAACGGAAGATCGCAAACCTTATCCGTTTTGACCAGCCCGAAGGTCACTGGAGAGTTGCCCAAAGGGCCCCATTGGAGCCATTCTTGTTACAAATCAGCGGGGAGTGGCGGTCATGAGCGGAATATTGAAACCGGGCGCGGTGGCGCTGGTGGTGGGGGCGAGCAGCGGCATCGGCGCGGCGGTCGCCCGCCAGCTGGCGGCGCAGCAGGTACGGGTGATCTGCGCTGGGCGGTCCCGAGATCGTCTGGAGGCATTGGCGGCGGAGCTGGGTCAAGGCGCGGTGGCCCTGCAACTGGACGTGTGCGATGACGAGAGCGTGGGTAGCCTATTGGATCGTCTGCCCGCTGATCTGCGGGCGATCGATATCCTGATCAATGGCGCGGGCCACGACCGGGGCGGGCGCCGCCCCTTTGATGAGGGTGAAATGGCCGATTGGGCCGCCATCATTGATGTGAACGTGACCGGGATGATGCGGGTCTGCCATCAAGTGATCCCCGGCATGCGGCGGCGGGGGCGCGGCCATGTGGTCAACATTGGCTCAGTGGCGGGATTGATCACCTATCCGGGCGGCAGCATCTATGCCGCCTCGAAACACGCCGTGCGGGCCTTCACCGATGGCCTGCGCCGGGACTATGCCGCCACGGACCTGCGCATCACGGAAATTCTGCCCGGTCTGACCCGCACCGATTTTGCGATTAACCGCTGGCAGGACGAGCCCGGAAGGGCCAAGGCGTTTTATGACGACGCCCCTGGTGTCCTGGAGCCGGAGGACGTGGCCAGCAGCGTGGTTTTCGCTTTGCAGCAGCCGGATCACGTGAACATCGCGCAGATCCTGGTCATGCCCACACGCGAGGGTTAGCGGGTCAGTCCCGGTAAACCTTGACGCGCCCCTCATGGGGAAGCAGTTCCACCACCTCACCGCTTTTGATCAGCGAGCCGGGGTCCTGGTCCAGGTCGTGCAGGATCGGCAGGCCGGCAAAGATCGCCCCTTGCACGAAAATCGGGCTGGCCCGTCGGAACACGATCCCCAGAGGGGCCAGGTTTCGCCGCGCGAGCCCCGCCAGGGCCCAGGATGCGGCGACGCCCCCCTTGGGCATGGTGAAGAACAGGATCCGGCCCGCGAGAGCTTGGCCATAGAGGTCGTGATCCGGATTCGACACGATACCCCGCTCCGGGTCTAGATCATAGCGCACGCCGAAGCCGTGCTGGGAGACCAAGGCCGGGCCGCGAACGACCGATCCCACGCCGCGTCCACCGGAGAGGATCGCCGCGGGCTTGCTGAGATGAGTGGTCATGACGGCAGCCTCCCCGTCACGGCGGCGGCGAGGCAGGCGTCCATTCGCCGGAGGGCACAGGCGTAGCCGGAGGGAGCCAGGGTGTTGACCAGCTTGGCCGAGTTGCTGACCACGTTCCGCCACCCGGTGGCATCGCGCATCAGGGGCGCCTCGGGATAAAAGCATGTCCCGGTGGAGAATTCGCCGCCCAGCTTTTCCAGCCGCGCCGTGATGCTGGCGCCATCGGCCTGG
>JANQKX010000527.1 GCA_028280915.1 Kiloniellaceae bacterium | reverse complement strand
TGCCCAGGTCGATGGATGCGGGGCTGGCGACGGCTTCGAAAAAGCTGCCCGCCGAGGCCTCGGCCCGCACCGGGCCGGCATAGCCCAAATAGCCGTCCTGGCCCTTGATGGTGGTGAAGAGGTCGTTCCAGTCGTTGCCCAATTGATCGTTGTGGACCGCGACCACCGTCAGGTCGGGCCGCAGGCCGTGGATCTCCGCCAGGACCGCGCGGATGGCGGCCATGGAATTGCGCCCGGGTCCACAGCCGTAATCGATCACCCGAAGCTCCGGGCCATCCAGATCAAGCGCTCGAACGGCCTGTTTCAGCCGTTCGGTTTGTGCCAGGACCGTGGCTCTTTGGATGGCGGAATAGCTGTTGTAAAGGCCCTGTCCGCCCATGCCTTCGGTCGCCGGGGCGGCGGGATCGCTGGATGAGGATGACGGGGCCGCGATAGAGACATCTTGCATGATAATATAATCCTATAAATTATTGCTTTTTATTGATATTCCGGCCCTTGGTTATGGCGTTGCGGCCGAGACGGTCGCGGACCGCGTCCATGGCCAGTTCCACCTGGCGGCGGCGGGTTTTGTCCGGGTCGAGCAGGTCCGGTGGATCGGCCCATTCGGCGGCGCAGAGGTCTTGGGTCCCGACGCCGATGAGGCGGAAATAGCGGCCGTCGCATTCGGCCTGCAGGAGGGGCAGGGCGGCGCGGTAGAGCTCTTCGGCCATTTGGGTCGGGGCGGTGAGTTTGCGGCTGCGGCTGATCTGGCGAAATTCCGCGGTCTTGAGCTTGAGGGTGACGGTCTTGCCGGCCAGCTCGGCCTTTTTCAGGCGGCGGGAAACGGTTTCACATAGAGGCCAAAGAATTTCCTTTAACTTGTTGATTTGGCTTATGTCGTGATTGAAGGTGGTCTCGCTGGAGATGCTCTTGGTGGGCGCGTTGGGGTCCACCTTGCGATTGTCCTGGCCCCGGGAGAAGCGGTGCAGGCGGCGGCCCATGGCGCCGTAGCGGGCGACCAGTTCGGGCTCGTCATAGCCCCAAAGATCCCGGATATGGTGGATGCCGGCGGCGGCGAGCTGCTTTTTCAGCGCTTTGCCCACACCCCAGATCAGGCCTACGGGCTGATCGGCCAGGAAATCCACCGCATCGGCCCGCCCCAGCACGGCGAACCCCCGGGGTTTGTCCAAATCCGACGCCACCTTGGCCAGGAACTTGTTGTAGCTGAGGCCGATGGAGGCGCTGAGGTCCAATTCGGCCTCGATGCGTTTGACCAGTTTGGCCAGGGAGAGGGCCGGGCTGCAGCCGTGCATGCGCTCGGTGCCGCTCAGGTCCATGAAGGCCTCGTCGATGGACAGGGGCTCCACCAGGGGCGTCAGATCCTGCATCATGGCGCGAATCCGCCAGCCCGCCGCCTGATACTTCGCCATGTCGGGTTTGATCACCACCGCGTCGGGGCAGGCTTTCAGGGCCTTGAACATGGGCATGGCCGAGTGAACCCCATAGAGCCGTGCCGTATAACACGCGGTGGAGACGACGCCGCGAATGGCCCCGCCCACGATAACCGGCTTGTCGCGCAATTCCGGCCGGTCGCGCTTTTCGATGGCGGCATAAAAGGCATCGCAGTCCAGATGGGCGATGGCGAGCTGCTCCAGCTCGGGATGGCTGAGAATGCGAAAGGACCGGCAGGAGGGACAGGACACGGGCGTTTCGGCCTCATCCGGCCCGCAATGAAAGCAATCTCGGCAGAGAAATCCCATGTTTGCAGCTGTTTCCTCTTCCGCTAGGTACCTTGCGCGGTGGCCAACTCGTCATTGCCCCACAGCCAGGCGGCGCCGCGCACACCGCTGGAGTCGCCATGGGCCGGGGGCCGGATCCGGGTGGTGACGTGGTCGGAAAAGACCCAGGCGCCGAGGCGTTTTGGCAGGGTGTCGTAGAGTCGCTCCAGATTGCTCAGACCGCCGCCGAGCACGATCACATCCGGATCTATAATATTAATAACGTGCGCTAAAGCCTTGGCAAGGCGTTCTTCATAGCGATCCAGGCTCGCCTGGGCGGTGGCATCTCCCGCCGCGGCGGCGGCGACAATGGCCGGGACATCGAGGGCATCAGCGGATGCCCCGGGCACATTGGCGTGGTGGTCCCGTGCCAGGCCGGGGCCGGAGAGGAAGGTCTCAATACAGCCGCTTTTGCCGCAGTAGCAGGGCGGGCCGGGACGCTCCCGGTCGTCGGGCCAGGGCAGGGGATTATGCCCCCATTCGCCGCAGATGGCATTGGCACCGGTCAGGGGCCGCCCGTGGACCACCACGCCGCCGCCCACCCCGGTGCCCAGGATCACGCCGAACACACAAGCCGCGCCCCGGGCGCTGCCGTCGGAGGCTTCCGAGAGGGCAAAGCAGTTGGCATCATTGGCGATGCGCAGAGGCCGATCCAACAGGTGCTCCAGGTCCTGCTGCAAGGGTTTGCCGATCAAACAGGTGGAATTGGCGTTTTTCACCAGGCCGGTCACCGTGGAGAGGGCGCCGGGCATGCCGATACCCACGCTGCAGCGGCCTGTTGAAAGGCCTTCGGTTTTAAGGTGACTTTCCAAGGTGTTAACAAGATCCGCCACGGCGGTAATGGTGCCGTCGTAGTTGCCTTGTGGCGTGGCGACCCGTTGGCGCGCCAGGACACGGTCCTGATCGTCCATGACCACGCCTTCTATTTTGCTGCCTCCCAGGTCGATGCCCAAACGCATGCTAGAGTTTTCCCTCTTCCTTGGGCGCCTTAAACGTGAATCAAACGCTTACAAAATATTAACTTTAGCCACCTATACCCAATAACTGGCGGTCTGTCCTCGGGCGGATTTCCCTGGGCGTGGTCCTGGCTGAGGCCCGAGCCGCCGCCCTGAGGCAGGTAATTTAATGAAAAATCAATAACCAGGGGAAGTAGGTTAACGCTATGACGACCACAGGGGCCCTCTCGATGGTACATGGTGACAGTCCTATGCCCGACATAGGAGAAAAAACGGTCCTGGTCGTTGAAGACAACGATTTGAATATGAAGCTGTTCCATGACCTCTTGGAGGCGCATGGTTATCAGATCCTGCAGACCAAGGACGGCGTCGAGGCGCTGAGCCTGGCCCGCGAGCACCACCCCGACCTGATCCTGATGGATATTCAATTGCCCGAGGTCTCGGGTCTGGAAGTGACCCGCTGGATCAAGCAGGATCAGGACTTGCGGGAAATTCCGGTGGTGGCGGTGACCGCCTTTGCCATGAAGGGGGACGAGGAAAAGATCCGCGAAGGGGGCTGCGAGGCCTATATCGCCAAGCCCATCTCCGTGAGCAGCTTTTTGGCAACGGTGCGGCGGTTTCTGAACTAGTTCTTATGACCGCGCGCGTTCTCATCGTCGATGACATCCCAACAAACGTAAAGCTGCTGGAAATCAAGCTTTCCGCTGAGTATTACGACGTCCTGACCGCCTCGGACGGCCTCTCGGCCCTGGCCGCGGCGGAGCAGTTCAATCCCGACTTGATCCTTACCGACATCATGATGCCCGGCCTGGACGGTTTCGAGGTCTGCCGGCGCTTGAAGCAAAGTGAGCGCACCCGACACATTCCCGTGGTCATGGTGACCGCCCTGAGCGACATGTCCGACCGGGTGAAGGGCCTGGAAGCGGGCGCGGACGATTTCCTCACCAAACCGGTCAATGACACGGCCCTCTTTGCCCGGGTCCGCTCCCTGGTGCGCCTCAAGCAACTGGCCGACGAGCTGCGCCTGCGCCAGGCCGCCTCGGGGCACGCGCCCTTGGTGGACGAGGGCGATATGGAAGGGGACCAGGGCGCCCGCATCCTGCTGGCCGAAAGTGATCCGCAG
>JANQKX010000526.1 GCA_028280915.1 Kiloniellaceae bacterium | reverse complement strand
CTTACTTCCTTACCGTCGCCGATCTGGTGCGCTTCGCCAGGTCGCGGGACATCCTCTGCCAGGGTCGCGGCTCGGCGGCCAATTCGGCGGTCTGCTATTGCCTGGGCATCACCGCCGTGGACCCGGCCCGCCTCAACCTGCTGTTCGAGCGCTTTGTCAGCAGCGAGCGTAACGAGCCGCCGGACATCGACGTGGACTTCGAGCACGCCCGTCGGGAAGAGGTGATCCAATACATCTATGAAAAATACGGCCGCGACCGCGCCGGCCTGGCCGCCACCGTGGTCTGCTACCGCAGCCGAGGCGCCATCCGCGACGCGGGCAAGGCCATGGGGCTGTCGGCCGACACCATCACCTCCCTGGCCGGCTCCATCTGGGGCTGGGGCAAGGACGGCTTCAAGGACAGCGCCTTTGACGCCCTCGGCCTGGACCTGGCGGAGCCGCGCCTGTGCCAGACCTTAGAACTGGCGCAGGAACTGATCGGCTTTCCCCGTCACCTGTCCCAGCACGTGGGTGGCTTCGTCATGACCCGCGGCCCCTTGTGCGAGGTGGTGCCCATCGAAAACGCCGCCATGCCCGACCGCACGGTCATCGAATGGGATAAGGACGACCTGGACGCCCTGGGCATCTTAAAGGTGGACGTGCTCGCCTTGGGCATGCTGACCTGCCTGAAGAAGGGCTTTGACCTGATCGCCATCCATCTGGGGCAAAGCTACGAGCTGGCCACGGTGCCGGCCAGGGACAAGGCGGTCTATGACATGCTCTGCGCCGGGGATTCCATCGGCGTGTTTCAAGTGGAAAGCCGCGCCCAGATGAGCATGCTGCCGCGCCTGAAGCCGCGGGACTTTTACGACCTGGTGATCGAAGTCGCCATCGTGCGCCCCGGCCCGATTCAAGGGGACATGGTGCACCCCTACCTGCGGCGGCGCAACGGCGAGGAAAAAGTGGACTTCCCGTCCGAGGACCTGCGCGAGGTGCTGGGCAAGACTCTCGGTGTCCCCCTTTTTCAGGAGCAGGCCATGCAGGTCGCCATCGTGGGCGCCGGCTTCACTCCGGCCGAGGCCGACCAGCTGCGCCGCGCCATGGCCACCTTCAAGCACGGCGGCCAGATCCACAAGTTCGGGGAAAAGCTGGTCAACGGCATGGTGGAGCGGGGCTATGACAAGGACTTCGCCGAACGCTGCTTTCATCAGATCGAAGGCTTCGGCACCTATGGTTTTCCCGAAAGCCACGCCGCCAGCTTTGCCCTTTTGGTCTATGTTTCGGCCTGGATGAAGTGCCATCATCCGGCGGTCTTTGCCTGTGCCCTGTTGAACAGCCAGCCCATGGGCTTTTACGCCCCGGCGCAAATCGTCCGCGATGCCCGCGAGCATGAGGTCGAGGTCCGCCCGGTGGACGTGAACCACAGCCTGTGGGACTGCACCATCGAGCCCGGCGAGGCGGGCGGCCTGGCCCTGCGCTTGGGGCTGCGCCAGGTAAGAAGCCTGGCCGAGGGGGAAGCCGCCCTTCTCCTGGCCGGCCGCGGCAACGGCTATCCGGACCCCCTGGTGCTGTGGCGCCGTTCCGGGGTCAAGCCGGCCAGCCTGGAAGCCCTGGCCCGGGCCGACGCCTTCGGCTCCCTGGGCCTGGGCCGGCGCGAGGCGCTTTGGGCCATCAAGGGCCTGCCCCTCGCCCCCCTGCCCCTCTTCGCCGCCATGGGCGAAGAGGAACGGGGCGCGGAGGAACGGGGCGCGGAGCCCGCGGTCGCCCTGCCCAGGATGTCCGACGGGGAAGAGGTGGTGGCCGATTACGCCAGCCTGCGCTTGTCGTTAAAGGCCCATCCCCTGTCTTTCCTGCGCCGGGAGCTGGCCCAAGAAGGCCGGGTGCCCGCCGCCCAGCTGGCGGACATGGCAGACGGCCAAACCGTCGACCTGGCCGGCCTGGTGCTGGTGCGCCAGCGCCCGGGCAGCGCCAAGGGGGTGATTTTCGCCACCCTGGAAGACGAAACCGGCGTGGCCAATGTGATCGTTTGGCCCGACCGCTTCGAGCGCTACCGCCCCGTGGTGCTGGGCGCGCGCCTCCTGGGCGTGCGCGGCAAGCTGCAAAAGGAAGGCCTGGTCATCCACATCGTCGCCGATCACCTGAGCGACCTGACGGAGCGGCTCTTGGTCCTGACCGCCGCCGATAAGGACCAGGTGCCCCGCTCCGTGGAAGCCGCCATGGCCCGCGCCGACGAGGTCAAGCGGCCGCCCCGCACCCTGCCCAATCTGCGCGACACCCAGCCGCCCCAGCCCCTGCGCCATCCGCGCAACGTGAACCCCCTGCCCCGCTCGCGGGATTTTCGTTAGCGGCCGGCGAGTCTCTCACTCCAGGTTATAGGGCCGCTGCCAAACGATGGGATCGGGCAGGTTGATGTCCTT
>JANQKX010000487.1 GCA_028280915.1 Kiloniellaceae bacterium | reverse complement strand
GGGAACGGCGTTCAGTGCGGATCGACGACGGGCCAGCGCGAGGGCAGCAGGTACTTAGCGAGGTTTTGCCGCTGGTGTGGTTGACGCCGCAAATGGATGCCCTGTTCCGCGAGGCGGCTTCGGGACGGCGCCGATTTCTCGACCGTTTGGTGTATGGCATCGATCCCAGCCATGCCAGCCGTGTGAACTCTTATGAGCACAGTTTGCGGGAACGCTCCCGGCTTCTGCGTCAGGGGCTGGGGGACGATAAATGGCTGGCCTCCCTGGAAGACAGCATGGCGCGCCATGGGGTGGCCATTACTGTGGCGCGTCACGATCTCATCTCCCGTCTGGCCGCCATTGCGGCGAAAGAGATGGGCCCCTTTCCCGGCGCCCAAATGTCGTTGGATTGCGAGATAGGCCAATGGCTCGCGGAGATGCCGGCCCTCGCGGCCGAGGATCGCCTGAAGGAGGCCTTGGCCACCACGCGCGAGGGGGACGGGCAGGCGGGCGGCGCCGCGCATGGGCCCCATCGGGGCGACCTGCGGGTCTTTCACGTGGCCAAGGCCATGCCGGCGCACAAGTGTTCCACTGGCGAGCAAAAGGCGCTCCTGATCGCCATCGTCATGGCCTTCGCGCGCCTTCTGGGGCTTTCGCGGGGCACGGCACCAGTGCTATTGTTAGACGAGGTGGCGGCCCATCTGGACGTGGAGCGCCGCCATGCCTTATTTTCCGAAATAGGCGCTTTGGGTATGCAATCCTGGATGACCGGCACCGATCAGGCGGTCTTCGCGGATTTGGGATCTCAGGCACAGTTTTTCCAAATTGGCGAAGGAACTGTTGTGCCGGCTCGAGCGCCTCTTGTTCAATAACCAAGCCTGGCTTGATCGGCGTGTCCTCTGTTGGTGCGTGGCCGATCTTGCCTTGGCATAGATTTAAGAATGACAGCAGACCGTCATGAACGAACCGAAAAAAATCGCTTCTAGCGAAGCTGAAAATCAGGCGGAAGACTACGGCGCCGAATCCATTAAGGTGCTGCGCGGCTTGGAAGCCGTGCGCAAACGCCCGGGCATGTACATCGGTGATACGGACGATGGCTCGGGCCTGCACCACATGGTCTACGAGGTGGTGGACAACTCCATCGACGAGGCCCTGGCCGGCCATTGCGACACGGTTCACGTGACCCTCAACGGCGACGGATCGGTGACCGTCGGCGACAACGGCCGGGGCATCCCGGTGGATATTCATGCGGAAGAAGGGGTTTCCGCCGCAGAGGTCATCATGACCCAATTGCACGCTGGCGGAAAGTTCGACCAAAACTCCTACAAGGTGTCCGGCGGACTTCACGGAGTCGGGGTATCTGTGGTGAACGCCCTGTCCGAATGGTTGGAACTCACCATCTGGCGCGGCGGCAGGCAATACTTCATGCGCTTCAAACAGGGTGAGGCCGAGGGTCCCTTGGAGGAAGTGGGCAAAGACCATCAACGCAGCGGCACACAGATCACCTTCATGCCGTCCGACGACGTCTTTTCCATGACGGAATACGACTATGCCACCCTGGAGCATCGCTTGCGCGAGCTGGCCTTCCTCAATTCCGGGGTGCGCTTGACCCTGAATGATCTGCGCTCGGCGGAGGAAAAGCACGCCGAGCTGCACTACGAGGGCGGCCTCGCTGCTTTCGTGGCCTATTTGGACCGTACCAAAAGCCCGCTTTTTGAGCCGACCATCGTCATTGCCAGCGAACGGGACGGCATCACCGTGGAAGCGGCCTTGCAGTGGACCGATAGCTATCACGAGACGGTTCTGTGCTTTACCAACAATATCCCCCAGCGGGATGGGGGGACGCACCTGGCGGGCTTTCGCGCCGCCTTGACCCGGCAGATCAACGCCTATGCTGTATCCTCGGGCATCGGCAAAAAGGAAAAGGTCACCCTTTCCGGCGATGACGCGCGGGAAGGCCTAACCTGTGTTTTATCGGTCAAGGTGCCGGACCCCAAGTTTTCCAGCCAGACCAAGGACAAGCTGGTCTCTTCCGAGGTGCGGCCCATCGTGGAGAACGTGATCAACGACCGCCTGGGACAGTTTTTCGAGGAACACCCCCAGGAAGCGCGCCGCGTGGTGAGCAAGGCGGTGGAAGCCGCGGCGGCGCGGGAAGCCGCCCGCAAGGCGCGGGAGCTGACCCGGCGCAAGGGGGCCTTGGACATGGCCTCCCTGCCGGGCAAGCTGGCGGACTGTCAGGAGCGGGACCCGTCCCTTTCCGAACTGTTCATCGTCGAGGGTGACTCGGCCGGCGGCTCGGCCAAGCAAGGGCGGGAGCGTCGCTTCCAAGCCATCCTGCCGCTCAAAGGTAAGATCTTGAACGTGGAGCGGGCGCGCTTCGACAAGATGCTGTCCTCTCAGGAAATCGGCACCTTGATTACCGCCTTGGGCACCGGTATCGGCCGGGAAGAATTCAACATCGAAAAGCTGCGTTACCACAAGATCATCATCATGACCGACGCGGATGTGGACGGCAGCCATATCCGTACCCTTTTGCTGACGTTCTTCTATCGGCAGATGCCCGAGTTGATCGAGCGCGGGCATCTCTATATTGCCCAGCCGCCTCTCTATCGGGCCAAGAAGGGCGAGTCTCTGCGCTATTTGAAGGACGATCGGGAGATGGAGGCCTATTTGATCGATAGCGGCCTTCGCGATGCCCGCTTTGTGAAGAACGACGGGACTCAGATTGCTGGCGAGCACTTGCGGGAATTGGTGGAGCAGGCCGTGCTCGCCAAGCATCTGATGGAACCCTTGGTGCGGCGCATCAGCAACGCGGACGTGGTGGAACAAGCCGCCATTGCCGGGGTGCTCAACACCAGCGTGATGGCCGATGAAGAGCGGGCGGCCACAGCCGCGTCCTATATCGCCAGTCGGCTGGACGCCTTGGCCTCGGAACATGAAAAGGGCTGGCAGGGCGAGGCGCGGGACGACGGCAGTATCGCCTTTTCGCGCACCGTGCGCGGCGTTACCGAGCTGCGGGTCATCGACGCCAACATGATCCGCTCCAGCGAAGCGCGCCGTCTGGATGCCATGGCCGGCGAGCTGCAGGACATCTATCTGGAACATGGGCTTTTGCAGAGCAAGGAACAGGAATTCCGCATCACCGGTCCAACCGGCTTGGCCGACGCCACCTTCGCTCTGGGGCGCAAGGGCGTTTCCGTTGCCCGTTATAAGGGCCTGGGGGAAATGAACCCGGACCAGCTGTGGGAGACCACCCTGGACCCCAACGTGCGGGCCTTGCTCCAGGTCAAGGTAGCGCTCAGCGACGAGGCGGCGGATATCTTCTCAACACTGATGGGAGACGTGGTCGAGCCGCGCCGGGACTTCATTCAGGCCCATGCCCTCGAGGTGGCGAATTTGGACGTCTAGAGCTTTGGTCAAGGTGACGGCGGATCTCAAGCCCCTCGGCGGGCATCGGGTCTTGCCGTCGAGTCGAAGGGACAGATGAGCCTAACCATCAAAAGCGGACAGACCGGAAAGCGGAAGGGCCGCAAGGGGCCAGCCAAGAAGCGTGCCCCGTCCCAACGCCGCGAGCCCCATCTGGGCAAGGAGGGGGGCGGCACCACTCGGCGCCGGGCGGGTGTACGCTCAAATCAGAAAGGTCAGCGGCAATCCAGGGGTCTGCTGCGCCGGCTGTTTGTGTGGTCGGCGACCCTGGCCCTATGGCTTGGTATCATCGGCGCCGGTGTGATCCTGTGGTATGCCTATACCTTGCCCGATACCAGCAAGATCGAGCTGATCACCCGGCAGCCCAATATCACGATACTGGCCAATGACGGCGCGCCGGTGGCCTCGATCGGCGGCGTCTTCGGCGAGCAGGTGACCCTGGCCGAGTTGCCGCCGCACCTGCCGCGGGCGGTTTTGGCGGTGGAAGACCGTCGCTTTTATGACCACTTCGGCGTCGACCTGCTGGGCTTGGCGCGGGCCATGGCGAAAAACCTGGCGGCGGGTCGCGTGGTGCAGGGTGGCTCCACCATCACCCAGCAACTGGCCAAGAACCTCTTTTTGTCTCCGGAGCGGACCATCAAGCGAAAGATCCAGGAGGTGATCCTGGCCCTGTGGCTGGAGCAGCGCTTCACCAAGGATCAGATCCTCACGATCTATCTGAACCGGGTTTATCTGGGCGGCGGCAGCTATGGCGTAGACGCGGCCGCCCGGCATTACTTCGGTAAACCAGCGAGCGGGGTCAGCCTTTATGAAGCGGCCTTACTGGCTGGTCTGCTGAAGGCCCCCTCGCGCCTCAATCCCGTGCGGGACCCGGATCGCTCCGAGGCGCGCACCGGTTTGGTGTTGAATGCCATGGTGGAGGCGGGTTTCGTGGCGCCTGCCCAGGCGCAAGCGGCGTTGAATGCCAAGACCACCATGCGCATCCGGCACGCGGGCATCGCGCCTTACTTTTCCGACTGGATCATGGCGCAGCTGCGGGAATTCCTGGGCGGTATCGACCAGGACGTTCAGGTACGCACCACCTTGGACCCAAATCTGCAGCGCCTGGCCGAGGAGCGCATGGCGGCCATGCTAACCCAGGCGGGCTTGGAAAGGAAAGTCAGCCAGGGCGCCTTGGTATCCCTGGATTCCAGTGGCGCGGTCCGCGCCATGGTGGGCGGCGCCAACTACCGGGAAAGCGAGTTCAACCGGGCAACCCAGGCCCTGCGCCAGCCGGGCTCCGCCTTCAAGCCCTTTGTCTTCCTGGCCGGGTTTGAACAAGCCGGCTTCAGCCCGGATAGCCGGGCCATCGACGAGCCGGTGGAGATCGCCGGCTGGGCACCGAAAAACTACAATGACAAGTACTATGGCGAAGTCACTCTGCGGGAGGCCTTTGCCCGGTCGCTTAACTCCGTCTCCGTGCGCATCGCCCAGCAGGTGGGTCCCAAGAACGTGGTTCAGGTGGCGCGACGCATGGGCATCACCACGCCCATGGAGGCCAACGGCAGCATCGCCTTGGGTGCCTCCGAGGTCACGCTCCTGGATTTGACCAGTTCCTACGCGGCCTTGGCCAACGCCGGACAAGGGGTCTGGCCCTTTGGTATCGAGGAGATTCGCACCGCCGAGGGTGAGGTTTTGTATCTGCGTGACCCGGAGGCCGGCACGGCTCAGGTCGTGGCGCCGCAAGACGTGGACAAGCTGACCGACCTGATGTCCGCGACCATCCAATGGGGCAGCGGCAAGGCCGCCAACCCGGGACGACCGGCGGCGGGCAAGACCGGCACCAGCCAAGAGTTCCGCGACGCCTGGTTCATCGGCTTCACCGCCGAGTTGGTGACGGGCGTTTGGTTCGGCAACGACGACAACAGCCCCATGAACCGGGTGACGGGCGGCTCCCTACCGGCCCAGCTCTGGGGTGAAGTGATGACCGCCGGCCTGGCTGGGCAGCCGGTCCGGGATTTGCCCGGCGGCGGGTCGGCCATGGGCGTTACCGGCGGCGGCGACTTGATCTCCAAGATCCTGGACAGCTTGCGCGTGAGCGGCGGGTCGGGGGAAACCACCGAGGAAGAACGCCTCGAGCGCTACTTCCAGCCCAACACCGAGGGCCGCTGAAGGTCTTGGTATTGGGGAATTGGCCCTCCGCAATAATCCGAAGTGGCCATGTATGGTCGGTTTTGCCGAGTACATGATAGTCCGCAGCCGATCAAGGGAGGGGTGTGATGACGGAGAAAAAGGCGGCTGATTTTCCCAGCGCGCCGGTTTTTGGCCGGTCCCTGCGGGGCCTGGGAGTCAACATTCTGGTGCAGGATGTGGCGCTTAGCCTGGCCTTTCTCACCGAGGTGCTGGGCTTGGAGGTGATTTATCAGGACCGGGATTTTGCCGTTATCTCTCACGGCGAGCAGCGTTGGATGCTGCACGGCGATCACACCTATCACAGCAATCCCCTGCTTTCCTTGACCAGCGACGGGGCTATCCGCGGTGCGGGGGTCGAGCTGCAAATCTATGGGGTCGACCCGGACCAAGCCGCCGAGCGGGCGGCCGAGCGGGGCTACACGATCCTGCAGCCGGCAACGGACAAGCCCCACGGTCTGCGCGAGGCCTATCTCGTGGCACCCGACGGCTATGTCTGGGTGCCCAGCGTGGCGTCGTCGGAGATTCTCTCGGAAAGCTAAATCAGAAAATCAGCCGTACCTGAGCAAGGTCTCGCCGTTTCGGCGCAGCCAGGCCTTCGCGGTTTCCATATCGGGGGTCAGCTGACCGGCCAAGGCCCAAAAGCGCGGGCCGTGGTTGTGTTCCGCCAAGTGGGCGACCTCGTGGGCCCCCACGTAGTCGAGCACGAATTCCGGCGCGATGATCAGACGCCAGGAAAAATTCAGATTTCCCGTGTGACTGCAGCTGCCCCAGCGGCTGCGGCTGTCGCGCAGGGAAATGCGGCCGGGTTGCTTGCCGATGACGGCGGCCTTGGCGTGGGCCCTGTCACCGATCACCTGCCGCGCCAGGGTCTTTAGATGATCGGTGACCCGGCGCGGAATGTGTTCCGGGTTGCCGGATACCAAAACCCGTTCCCCGTCCCGCCAGACGCCGCGGCGGGCCTGGGGGCAATGGGTAATTCGGTGGTCGGTTCCGAGTATGGGAACAATTTGGCCGTCCTCGAAGGGAATGCGGGGTGGCACGTCGTGCAGGCGGCTTTCAAGCCAGTCCTTTTTGCTGTTGGCGAAGGCCAGGCCTTCACGCAACGACGCATAGCGGGGCAGGACCAAGCGCGCCGCCTCGCCCTGGTTTGAGAGGCGCAAGGTGATGCGCCGGGCGGTGGGGTGCCGCCGGATTTCCAAGGGCAGATCGCCGCTCGGCAGGTTGAGGATCTTGGGCTCGAGTTTTCCGATCTTCACTGAACTACCTGGTCAGATTTTGAAAGTCGTCAGAACCGAGACTGTCGGTAGTGGAGCTATGAAGCGGCCAAAAATTCGGCCAAACGGTCCGCCATTTCTTTTGGACTACTATTGTGATTGAAATGTGAAAGATAGGTTCCATCCGGCCCCATGAGGAAGATCAGCGACGAGTGGTCCACCAGATAGTCGCTGAAGGTCTCCGATTCGACCTTGTTGTAATACACCCGATACGCCTTTGCCGCCGTCGCGACCTGCTCGGGCGTGCCGGTCAGGGCAACCAAGCGGTCGTGGAAATGGGGCGCGTACTGCTTCAACACTTCCACCGTGTCTCGATCCGGGTCAACGGTGATGAACAAAGGGGTGATTTTGCCGGCACCGGCCACTTTATCGGCTTCCAGGGCATCAATGGCTTGGCTCATGTTGGCCAGGGAGGTGGGGCAGATGTCGGGGCAGAAGGTATAGCCGAAATAAATCAGCATATAATCGCCGGAGAAATCAGCCGGTGTGCGCAACTGACCGTCTTGGTCTTGCAAGGTGAAATCGCCGCCGATCAGGGCCGCGCCGCTGGTGGTGCCTTGGCTGACGGTGATTGACTTGCCTTGCCCCGGTGCGAAGTATAGCCAAAAGGCATAGACGCCCAGCGCCATGAGGACCAAGCTCGAGACTGCGACAACAGTGCGGGCGAAAAATGACTTGGGCACGATATCCCCCGTTCAACAAACGACCGATTCAAAGACCAACATCATATAAGACCCCATTACGGCTTACACCAGGATTTGACCGTGGATCAAATTGTCGCGCTTTGCATTTGCGCGGTTCCCTTGGCGGCTCTAGTCGGCCTGGAAATTGACCATGGAGACCCGCCAGGCGCCGTCGCTTTCCGGCGCGTGGGAGCCGTAGCTGCCGGCGATGTGGTCCAGCCGGGTGAGTGCACAGTTCGCGATCTCAATGGCCAGGGCCCGCTCGGGCGAAAGCGCGAGGGCGTGGGCCACGGCGGCGCGAATGGTGCCGCCGTGGGCGACGGCGACGATATCCCGCCCGGCGTGGCGGTCGTTTAACTGCTCGACGGCGCGGGTCACCCGGTCGATCACTTGCTCGAAGCTCTCGCCGCCGGGGGGCACCTCGTGGGCCGGGCTCAGCCAAAACTGATGCCAGGCGCCGTCCCGGATCTCGTTGAGTTCCGCGTGGGTTTTGCCCTGCCACTCGCCGAAATCCTGCTCGGCGAAGTCGGGCTCGATATGGCGCGTCGCCGGGTCGTGGTCATGAGCCAGGTGGGCGGCGATGGCATCCGCGGTTTGATGGGTGCGTTGCAGATGGGTGGTGACCCAGAGGGCCTCGGCGGGGATCAACCGTGCAATGGACTTGAAGGTGCCGTGGTTCGACGTATCGCAGGGCGGGTCGTCATTGCCGTAGATCCGGCCCTGGTTGACGGTGACAGGGGCATGGCGGATCCACCACCATCGGGTCACTTTACTCATGAAACACTCCAACTCGCCGCCAACAGCAGCAGAACAAAAATCTCACCGACCTGTTCGGCCGCGCCAAGCACATCGCCGGTATGGCCGCCCAGCTGATGACGCGCGATCAGGGCGATGGCCCAGGCACCCAGCCCAGAGGCCGCCAGTGCCGCTAGTCCTAAGGCCGGTCCCAAGCAAATACAAGCCAGAAGCACCGCCAAGACCAAGGCCTCCGCCACGTGCCGGAGTGCCGGCCGGGCCGCCTGCGCCGCCAGCCCGTCTTGCCGCGCGGTGGGCAGCAGCCACATGATCGACGGGAGCCACGCCCGGGCGCAGCCATGGGCGACGATCAGCGCCAGGACACCGTCTCCGGGCCCGTCTCCGGGTGCCGCTATTTCGGCGAGGGCGCCCGCCTTCAGGCCGATGGAAAGGATCAGGGCGATGGCGCCGAAGCTGCCGATACGGCTATCACGCATGATTTCCAGTTTGCGCGCCTTGGTCCAGCCGCCGCCCAGACCATCGGCCAAATCGGCCAAGCCGTCTTCGTGCAGGGCACCAGTGACGATGGCGGCTGCGGCCACCGCCAGCAAGGCGCAGGCGAGCGGGGGCAGGCCGATCCAATGGGCCAGCGCGAAGGCCGCCCCGGACAGGGAACCGATGAGGCCGCCCACGACCGCCGAGGTACGCAAGGCCCGGGCCAGATTGGCTTGACCGTCCTGATTTTCCCCCTCGCCCAGGGTCAGTTGCCCCACGGGCAGGCGGGTCATGAAGGCAAGGGTAAGACGGAAATCGTTGAGCCAGGCTCTGGCAAGGGAAATCATCGCAGTCCTAGCAAAGGGCTTTGCGGTCCGAGAATGCGGTCGGTATAAGTCCGCGACATAAGACCGCGATGGGGGCGGTATGTCCACTTCAAAGCGCAGGTGAAGGGGTAAGGGTCTATGCCGCATAGCAATTTTCAAGGCGACCTTGGATCGCTGAGCAATTTCGCCGAAATCCGCGAGGTGATCGCGGTCCTGCCGGACGGGGACGCGGCCGCGGCCGAGGCGGCACGGGCGCGACAGGGCCAACTGACCAAACCGCCGGGCTCCCTTGGCCGCCTGGAGGACCTGGCCGTCTGGATGGCCGAGTGGCAGGGCCGCCATCCCGCCAGCGTCGAGCGGCCGGCGGCGGCGGTTTTTGCCGGCAATCATGGTGTGACGGCCCAGGGTGTCTCCGCCTATCCGCCCCAGGTCACCACCCAGATGGTGCGGAACTTCATTGCCGGCGGGGCCGCGGTCAATCAGCTCTGCGCCATGGTGGATGCGGACTTGCGGGTCTACGAACTGGCCCTGGAGCAGCCCACGGAAGACTTCACCCAAGGGCCGGCCATGTCGGAGGAAGACTGCGTCAAGGCCATGGCCTATGGCATGATGGCGGTGGAGGACGGCATGGACGTGCTGGCCCTGGGGGAAATGGGGATCGGCAATACCACCAGCGGGGCCGCCCTTGCCATGGCCCTGTTCGGCGGCGACGCGGAAGACTGGGTCGGACGCGGCACGGGCGTGGACGACAGCGGCCTGGACCGTAAGCGCAAGGTGGTGGCAACCGCCGTCGAGCTGCATCGGGAGGTGCCGGTCAGCTTTTCGCGCACCATCAGCGCCAC
>JANQKX010000476.1 GCA_028280915.1 Kiloniellaceae bacterium | reverse complement strand
TCCAGCCCGTGTTCACCAGCCAGCAGCGGGCGCCGCTTTTGGCCATCTTCTCGCCCAGCATCTTGGCATAGACGGAAGGGTGCCGGGGCATGAAGGGCGCGCCGAAGCAGGTGGAAAAAGTGGCCGAGGGTTCGTTGCCCATGCCTTTTTCCGTGCCGGCCACCCGCGCGGTGTAGCCGGAGAGGAAATGGTACATGGCCTGATCCGGCGTGAGCTGGGAGATGGGCGGCAGCACGCCGAAGGCGTCGGCGGTCAGCATGACGATGTTTTCCGGCTGCCCGCCGGTGCCGCTTTCGCTGGCGTTGGGAATGAAGTCGAGAGGATAGCTGGCCCGGGTGTTTTCCGTATAGCGGTTGTCATCCAGGTCCATGAGCCGGGTCACGGGATCCACCACCACGTTTTCCAGAACCGTGCCGAAGCGCCGGGTGGTGGCGTAAATCTCGGGCTCGGCCTCGGCGGAAAGGTTGATCACCTTGGCATAACAACCGCCTTCGAAATTGAAGACGCCGCTGTCGGACCAGCCGTGCTCGTCGTCGCCGATCAGGGTCCGCGAGGCATCGGCGGACAGGGTGGTTTTGCCCGTGCCGGACAAGCCGAAGAAGATCGCCGCGTCACCCTTTTCGCCGATGTTGGCGGAACAGTGCATGGGCAGGACCCCGCGGGCCGGCAAGAGGTAGTTCAGAACGGAGAAGATGGATTTCTTGATTTCGCCGGCATAAACCGTGCCGCCGATGACGACCAGGCGCTTGGCGAAGTCCACCACCACGAAGCACTCCGAGTTGGTACCGTCGTTGTCCGGGTCGGCGTGACAGTAAGGCGCGTGCAAGACGGTGAACTGGGGCACAAAGCTGGCCCGGTCATCGGCGCCGGGTGTGATGAACATGTTGCTGGCGAAAAGGCTGTGCCAGGCGGACTCGCTGACCACGCGCACGGGCAGACGGAATTCCTCCGCGGCGCCGGCAAAGAGATCCTGCACGAAAAGATCGCGGCCCTGGAAATAGGACAGGACTTTTTTGTAAAGGCCGTCAAAGCGGTCCGGGCTCATGGCCGCGTTCACGTCTCCCCACCAGATGTTTTCGCTGGTGCTGGGTTCGTCGACGATGAATTTGTCTTTTGGCGACCGCCCGGTATGGTGTCCGGTCAGGACGGCCAGGGCGCCGCCTTCCGCGATCACGCCTTCGCCCCGCTTGACCGCTTGTTCGTAAAGGGCGGCCGTGCCCAGGTTCCAATAAACGTCCTTTACGTTGACCACTCCGCAGTTACCGAGGCCATGTGAGCTGACCACGGATCCAATGTTATTCACAAATCTTCTCCTTTTGTGCCCGGCCAATCGAAGCAGCTTCGCCTGTCGGGAGCAATTTTTGTTCTTTGATTTTGGTGTCGGACAAAATTCAACCCTTCACAAATAGGGCCGAGGTCCTTAGAGGTACCCCATCCCCACCGCCCTGGCCAGGGCTATGAAACATTTATGTCAATACGGTAAACTTTCCCTATTGCTTCAGCAAAGATCGGGCCGATTTTGTCAAGCGGACCAGCTCCTTGCGGCAACTGGCCGCGTCGTGGACCGGGTTGTCGAAGGCAACGCGGGCCCGGGTGCCGGCGCGCAGGAAATCGGCGCCCTCCGGGTCGAGAGCGACCATCACCCAGCTCTGGTCCGTGGCCGTCTGCCCCAATATCTGTTCCGCGATGAGGTTGACCGCGTCCCCGTGGTCCTCGTTCATATGGGCGACGATCTCGGCCTCGGCTGTGGCCAGGGCGCCGCTCTCGCGGGTGTCAAAGCGGATGTCGTCGGCGGAAACCCAATGAATGCGCCCGAAGCCGGCCACCAGATGGCCTCTGCTCACGGCCAGCCGATAGAGATGAAAGTCGGTAAAATCCGCATAGAGCGCCGCCGAGGGCTGCTGGGCCACGAAGCGGGTCTTTCGGCGGGGATCGTCGACGCGTTCAATCACGCCTTGGAGGGTTACCCGCGCGCCGCTCAGGCGGTCCGTCCGGCCGATCGTGTCGTCGAACAAAAGAGAAACATTCGGGTTGGCCTTCAGGTTCGCGGTGTGTTCGGCCAGATCGGACAGCATGAGCAGAGGACTGCCGTCGTGGTCGACCCCCACCAAAACCAGGGAGCAATAAGGCCAGGGCGATGCTTCTTTCCCACCGGCCTGGGCTTCCATCGTGCCCAGGCTGGCGGTGGTGCTGCGCCGGATCAGGGCACGGATTTCCGTCCCCAGGTTCTGCTGGTCGGTTTCGGGATTGGGTTTGTTGCTTTGTGCCATCAACGGGTCCTTGGAAGCGAAACGAGACCGTGCCCTGCCAAGCCAAGGCGGGGTCTATTGCTGTGCCTCTTGCGCCACAGGCGGCGGCAAGCGGCTGTTGCGCGGCGCGTCGCCGAAAAGGTCCCGATAGCACTTGGCGAAGTGGGAAGGCGACACGAAACCGCAGGCCAGGGCCACCTCCATCACCGGCATGGAGCTATGGGTGAGCAGGGTCTGCGCCCGCTGCAGCCGCATTTCCAGATAGTAGCGCCGGGGCGTGCAGCCAAGGTATTTCGCGAACAATCGCTCCAATTGGCGGGTGGAAACGCCGCACATTTCCGCCAGGGCGGCCAGGGTAAGGGGCGATTCCAGGTTTTGTTCCATGAACTCGATGGCCCGGATCAAACGGGGATGGCTCACCCCCAGGCGCTGGCGCAGGGGCATGCGCTGTCGGTCGTTGTCGGCGCGAATACGCTCGTGCATGAAGTGCTCGGCGACCTGCACCGCCAAGGTGCGGCCATGGTCCACCTCGATCATGTTCAGCATCATGTCCAGGGAGGCCGTGCCGCCCGAGCAGGTGAAGCGGGTGCGGTCGATGCAGAACAGCTCCGACGAGATTTCGATTTCGGGGAAGGCCTCCACGAACCCGGCCAGGCAGCGCCAATGGATGGTGCAGCGGTAGTCCCGCAGCAAGCCGGCGCGGGCCAGGACATG
>JANQKX010000398.1 GCA_028280915.1 Kiloniellaceae bacterium | reverse complement strand
GGCCTAACGCCGTTCGAATTCATCGCAAAATGCTGGACGGATGAACCAAGACGATTCACAAGAAGTCCATTCCATCACTCTACGGGACTGAACACCTAGACGGCCAACGCCGTCACGTCGATGATCTTGCTGGCGGGTGCCGCCCGCCGCGCTATACTCTTGGCCCAGTTGCCCGTTTTTTGCTGATCGATGGGACCCAGATCATGCCCGATATGCGTTTTGCCCTCGTCGCCAGTACGGCCCCGGAGGCACAGGCGGCGCTTCAGCGCCTCCAACGCAAATATGAAACCGTTGCGCCCGAGCAGGCCGAGGTGATCGTCGCCCTGGGCGGCGACGGCTTTTTCCTGGAAACCGCCCACCAGCATTTGCACCAGCACATTCCCATTTACGGCATGAACTGCGGCACCATCGGCTTTTTGATGAACCGCCACGACGAAGACGACCTGCCCGCCCGGCTCTCCGCCGCCCAGGCCGAACAGCTCCATCCCTTGCGCATGCGCGCCACCACCCATCAGGGCGAGATCACCGAGGCACTCGCCATCAACGAGGTCTCCTTATTCCGGCAAAGCCGGCAGGCGGCGAAGATCCGCATCTTCATCGACGGGATTCCGCGCATGGACGAGCTGATCTGTGACGGGGTTCTGATGGCGACGCCCGCCGGCAGCACCGCCTATAACCTCTCGGCCCACGGCCCCATCGTGCCCATCGGCGCGCCCTTGCTGGCCTTGACGCCGATCAGCGCCTTCCGGCCCCGGCGCTGGCGCGGCGCCCTGCTGCGGGACACGGTGCAGGTCACTTTCGAGATCCTGGAGCCGGAAAAGCGCCCGGTGGGCGCCACCGCCGATTTTACCGAGATCCGCTCGGTCGGCCGGGTCCAGGTGCACGAGGACGAATCCATCGAGCTCACCATCCTTTTCGACCCCGACCACAACCTGGATGAGCGCATCGTCAAGGAGCAGTTCGTTTCCTGATCGGCCTTTTTCCAATTGAAAAGGCCGCCGGCGCGATCACGGGGACAACGCCGGCGGCCCTTGCTTTAGCCCAAAGAAGTTGGAGAAGCTTGGGGGGATCATCCTTTCCAGAAGGGCTTGCGGATTTCCGCCGCCACGTCACCGTCGCTCAAGCCGGCGTCGACCCGATAGCGGAGATCCAGTTCGGCCAGATGGCGGCGCTGCGAGGCGCGCGTCTGCCAGGTGACCAGGGTCGAAAAGAGAGTCCTGAGATGACGGTCCAGGCGCAGAGCATTGACGAACTTAGTGAGAACGGGGGTCGACGTCTCGGCGGAAAACACGCCGGGGTGGGATCGCGCGGGGCTCACTCGATAGGCTCTTTCCATCTTATCTCTCCTTATGCGACCCAAGATAACAAAGAACCCGATTGCGCTTTGTTATCCCTGGGATGGGCTAGATTTAGGGGAGGTTGAATATTTTCTCAAACGATGATATTTCATGTTTCGGATTAGGTTTTCTGATGTGAAACGCTAAGATGAGGCCATGCCCAGACGCCTGCCGCCCCTGAATGCCTTGCGCGCCTTCGAGGCGGCCGCCCGCCATTTGTCCTTTACCAAGGCGGCCGATGAGCTGGCGGTGACCCAGGCCGCGATCAGTCACCAAGTCAAAACCCTTGAGGAATTCTTGGGCATCCCCCTGTTCCGCCGCTTGAATCGGCGCTTGATGCTGACCGACGCGGGACAAGCCTATTTCCCGCCGCTGCGGGATGCCTTGGACAAGATGGACCACGCCACGAGCACGCTTTACAAGGAAGACGACGACCACACGGTCCGGGTGACCGCGCTGCCCTCCCTGGCCGCCAAGTGGCTCCTGCCCCGGCTGGCCCGTTTCCGCACCGCCCATCCGGACATCGACGTGATGGTCTCGGCGACCGACGCCTTGATCGATTTTGCCAAGGATAACTTCGACATGGCCTTGCGCTTCGGCAGCGGGCGCTATCCCGGCCTCAAGGTGGATACCCTGATGGGCGACTACAATCTGCCCCTTTGCGCGCCCAAACTGCTGGCTGGCGAGCCGCCGCTGACCTGCCCAGAGGATTTGAAGCACCATACCCTGTTGCACGACGATATGGCCGAAGTCACCGCCGCCGCCAATGACTGGGGCGCCTGGCTGCGGGCCGCCGGGGTCAGCGGCGTGCGCGCCAGCCGGGGCCCGGCCTTCAGCCACACCACCATGGTCTTGGAGGCGGCCAAGGACGGCCAGGGGGTGGCCTTGGGACGCCTGTCCATCGCCCTGGACGACCTGGCGGCGGGACGCCTGGTCTCCCCCTTCGGCCCGGTGATCCGCTCCCGGTTCAAGTACTACATGGTCTCGCCGCCGGAGCGGGCGGCCCGGCCCTGCGTGGCCCTTTTCCGCCAGTGGCTGTTGCAAGAAGCCGCCGGATCTGGCACTGACGAGACGAGCCAGTCCTTTTTGTCCGACGTGCTGGACCCCGATCCAAGTTCAAGCCAAGCCAGTGAGAAAGGCCAAGTCCTTGACGCCCATTGACAATAACCCCACGAGCGATTCCCCGTCCCAGATCAGCGCCGCGTCCCGGGAATGGATCGAGCGGCTGATCGCCTTCGATACCACCAGCCGCTATTCCAATCTGGACCTGATTGCTTGCGTCAAGGACTACCTGAACGGTCTCGGGGTGCCGGTGGAGCTGGTCCATAACCCGGAAAAAACCAAGGCCAATCTCTATGCCACACTAGGGCCCACGGACCGGGGCGGCATCGCCCTTTCGGGGCACACGGACGTGGTGCCGGTGGACGGCCAGGATTGGTCCAGCGACCCCTTCAAGGTCGAACCGCGCAACGGCCGGCTTTACGGGCGCGGCACCTGCGACATGAAATCCTTCGTTGCCATCGCCATCGCCCATGCGCCGCAAATCCTCGCCCGGAATCCGAAAATCCCCGTGCATTTTTGCTTTTCCTTCGACGAGGAAATCGGCTGCCGGGGCGTGCCCCATTTGCTGGACTTCCTGGCTCAACAGCCGGTGCGCCCGGCGCTCTGCATCATCGGCGAGCCCACCAGCATGAAGGTGGTCACCGCCCATAAGGGCAAGCTTTCCATGACCTGCGACGTGCGCGGCCGCGAAGCCCACTCGTCCCTGGCGACCCAGGGGGTCAACGCCATCAACGCCGCGTCGCGGGTGGTCAACTACCTGGCAGAGCTGGCCGAGGAAAAGGCGCAAAACGGCCCCTACGACCATGACTACGACGTGCCCTACACCACGGTGCACACGGGTCTGATCGAGGGCGGCACCCAGCTCAACATCGTCCCCCGCCACTGCCGCTTTCAATTCGAATTCCGCAATCTGCCCGCCGACGATCCGCAAGCGATGCTGCACCAGGTGCAACGCTTCGCCCACGACCAGGTGGAGCCGAAGATGAAGGAAGTGGACCCGGAAAGCGGCTTTTCCTGGGAACTCTACTCCGCCTTCCCCGGCCTCAACACGGACCCCTCCGCCGAAGTGGTGTCCCTGGCCAAGGCCCTGTCGGGCAGCAACGACACAGGCAAGGTGGCCTTCGGCACGGAAGCGGGCCTGTTCCAACAATCGGGCATGCCGGCCGTGGTCTGCGGCCCCGGCTCCATCGAGCAGGCCCACAAACCCGATGAATATGTCAGCCTGGAACAGCTGGCCCTCTGCGAACGCTTCATGGCCCGCCTTCTGGACCATATTTCTTGAGATTGCCCCCTATTCCGTGAAGTCGAAACAGGCCACCAGTTCCAGGTGGCCGGACCAGGGGAACTGGTCGATGGGCGTGACGTCCCTCAGGGTGTAGCCGGCCTCGACCAGCGTGGCCGCATCGCGGGCGAAGGTGCTGGGATTACAGGAAACGGCGATCACTCTGGAGACTTGGGATTTGGCGATCTCGGCGGTCTGTTCCCGTGCGCCCGTGCGCGGCGGATCGAAGACCACCACATCGGCGGCGGCCATTTCCTCCGCCTGCAAGGGCTGACGGACCAGGTCCCGCTGCTCCACGGCGACTTGACCCGCCAATTGAGAGCGTCGGGCCGCCCGCCACAAGGCCGCCAGGGCGGGGCCGTCGCCTTCCACGGCCAAGACCTTCACCCTTTGGGCCAGGGCAAAGGTGAAGGTGCCGCAGCCGGCGAAAAGATCCACGGCCGTCGTCGCGCCCTCCGGCACGTGGGCCAGCACAGCCTCTACCAGCAGGTCTTGCCCGGCGCGGCTGGG
>JANQKX010000368.1 GCA_028280915.1 Kiloniellaceae bacterium | reverse complement strand
CGTTGAGGCCGATGATGGTGCGCAAAAGGACGGATTTGCCGGTGCCCGATCCCCCCACGATCCCCATCACCTCTCCGGTCCGGACCGAAAAGTCCAAATTCTCGTGCACCACCTGCGTGCCGAACTGGGTCTTGAGGCCCCGCACCTCAATGACGTTCGGGATCACGTTCTGGTGAAGCTCCGCAGGCGTGGCGGCGGCCGGGCTCGCCGGAGAAGGGGCCGGGGGCGCAACCATCGCCTAGAGGCCGATAACCGAGAAAAAGACCGACAACATGGCATCCAATACAATGACCAGGAAGATGGACTCCACCACCGATCGGGTGGTCTGCCGGCCGACGGATTCGGCGCTGCGCGAGACCTGGAGGCCCTCATAACAGCCCACCAGGGCAATCACAAAGGCAAAGAAAGGCGCCTTGATCATGCCGACCCAGAAATCCGTGACCTGAACCGCGTCCTGAAGCTGGCGGGCGAACTGTATCAAGGACATGTCCAAGGCGACGGTGGCCATGACCGCCCCGCCCAAGAGGCCCATGAGGGCGGCGTAAAAGGTCAAGAGCGGCATGACCAGCACCAATCCCAAGACCCGGGGCATGACCAGCACGTCGATGGGGTCCAGGCCGATGGTGCGCAGGGCGTCGATCTCCTCGTTCACCTTCATGGTGCCGATCTGGGCGGTAAAGGCGCTGCCGGAGCGGCCGGCGACGATAATGGCGGTGAGCAAGATGCCCATTTCCCGCAACACGCCGATGGCGACCAGGTTGACCATGAAGATCTGCGCGCCAAAGCGGGCCAGCTGATCGGCGCCCTGATAGGCCAGCACCACGCCCACCAGAAAGGAAATCAGGCCGACGATGGGCAGGGCGTTCAGCCCGGTCTGCTCCATCTGGCTGATCAGGGCCACGAAACGGATGCGGCGCGGGTTGATGATGGAGCGGAAGGTCGCGATCACCGTCAGGCCGAGGAAGCTGACCAGATCCCTGGCCGCGGCGCAGGCGCCCACCGTGGCTTCCCCCAGCTTGCGCGCCACGGCGCCCACGGGATTGGCGGGTTTGGGCGCTGGCGGGCACTGCACGTCATGCTTGGCGACCGCCTCCAACAAGGCCCGGTAGGCTTGGGACGCACCCTCCAGGCGCACTTGCCGGCCGCCCGAAGACCACTGCTGGCGGGCCCGGTGGATCAGCCAGGCCCCGGCCGTATCCAAAGCCGAGATTTCCTGCAGGTTCAGGACAACCCGTTGATCTTGCGGCGTGCTTTGGTTCAGCAGGGGTTCGATCTGGCCCACATCCAGCGTGGTCCAGGACCCGCGCAGGCGCAGCTCCAGACCGCCGTCGGTCTGCTTGGCTTGGATCCAGCCGTCGTCAAGGCGTGCCACTGCCATCTTGTCTTCCTTGCGGCCCCTCAGTCCACGGGCGCCGAGTCGCGACTCTGCACCAAGGTGGACGAAGTTGACCGCCGATACAAGACCGGCACAAGATCTGGTCGAAAGCCCCTATGACCGGACTGGGAAGTGCTTATGGGCCGGTCTCGGATGGATCGGGCGCAGCGGCCCAAAAGTCGAAGGCCGCCGTCAGCTCCCGGGCGTGACAGGCCTTTGCCACGGGCCCACGGTCCGGCCCGTCGTAGCGGCCCAGTCGCGTCAAGAGCATGAAAAAGCCCCGGCCGGGCACCTGGTCCGGGCCACGGCTGACCGCCACGGCGGCGAGCAGAGGGCGCCCTTTGCGGTGATCCTCCTCGATCATCTTTTCCAAAGCCAAGGTCAGGTTGTGAATCCGGTGGGGCGGCCGGACCCTCGCCGCGTCGGCCAGGTCCAGATAGGTGATGGTCTCACGAGATCTGGCACAGGCCAAAAGGGGAGGGCGCAGGGCCGAAATGAGGTCTTCCATGATGCCAGATTTAGGCCCGGATCGCAGCTCGGGCAAGGCTTTGAGCGGGGCCGCTGCGAATTCCCGGCAATTCCAGTTCCCCCGGAAACTGGGTTCTTGTCGCCACGGCCCGAATGGTTTAGGGGAATACCCGAAATCCCCTGGGTGTCACGGCGGCGCAAAGTATCAGGGGGCCAAGAGGGAGAACGGCCATGAGCGACTTGATTTCACACTATATCAACGGCCAGACCGTGGCGGGGGCCAGCGGCCGTCGGGGCGACATTTACAACCCGGCGATTGGCGAGGTCATCCGCCAGGTGGATTTCGCCAACGGGGCCGAGGTTCAGGCCGCCGTTGACGCGGCGCAAGCCGCCTTCCCCGCTTGGGCCGCCACGCCGCCCCTGCGCCGGGCCCGCGTCATGTTCCGCCTGAAGGAGCTGTTGGAGCGCCACATGAACGAGCTGGCGCCCATCGTCACTGAAGAGCATGGTAAGACGGTCGATGACGCCAAGGGGTCCATCACCCGCGGGCTCGAGGTGGTGGAGTTCGCCTGCGGCATGCCCCATCTGCTGAAAGGGGAGTTCACGGAAAACGTGGGCTCGGAAGTGGACAGCTATTCCCTGCGCCAGCCCCTCGGCGTGGTCGCGGGCATCACGCCCTTCAACTTTCCGGCCATGATCCCCTTGTGGATGTCGCCTATCGCCATTGCCTGCGGCAACTGCTTTATCTTGAAGCCGTCGGAAAAAGACCCCTCTTTCGCCAACAAGCTGGCCGAGCTCTATAAGGAAGCCGGTCTGCCCGACGGGGTTTTCAACGTGGTGCACGGCGATAAGGACGCGGTCAACGCCATTTTGGAGAACCCGGGCATCCAGGCCGTGAGCTTCGTGGGCGCCACCAAGACCGCCGAATACATTTATCACACCGGCGTGGCCCACAATAAGCGGGTCCAGGCCCTGGGCGGAGCCAAGAACCACATGGTCATCATGCCCGACGCGGACATGGCCCAGGCCACCGACGCCATCATGGGCGCGGCCTACGGCTCGGCCGGGGAGCGCTGCATGGCCATTTCCGTCGCCGTGGCGGTGGGCGATCAAGTGGCCGACAATCTGATCGAACGCCTGACGCCCCGGGTGCAGTCCTTGAAGGTGGGGCCGGGCAACGATCCCCAGACCGAGATGGGTCCCCTGGTTTCCCGGGAGCACTTCGACAAGGTCATGGGCTATATCGACGCCGGGGTGCGCGAAGGCGCCGACTTGGTGCTGGACGGCCGCAGCCTGAACCTTCAGGGCTATGAAAACGGCTATTTCATGGGCGGGTCGATCTTTGACCGGGTGACCACGGACATGTCCATCTACAACGAGGAAATTTTCGGGCCGGTGCTGTCGGTGGTGCGGGCGCCCGACTATGCCTCGGCGGTGAAGATGTGCAACGACCATGAGTACGGCAACGGGACGGCGATCTTCACCCGTGACGGGGACGCGGCGCGCCACTTCACCAATTCGGTGCAGGTGGGCATGGTGGGCGTCAACGTGCCCATTCCGGTGCCCATGGCGTTCCATTCCTTCGGCGGCTGGAAGCGCTCTCTGTTCGGCGATCACCACATGCACGGGCCCGAGGGCGTGCGCTTCTACACCAAGATGAAGGCGGTCACCGCGCGCTGGCCCGGCGGCATCCGCGCCGGCGCCGAATTCTCCATCCCGGTGATGGGATAACATGCGCCTCCTGACCTTCGAAGAGGACGGTGTCGCCCGGATCGGGGTGCGCCGTTCCGAGGGCGTGGTGGATCTGGCCAAGGCGGCGCCGGATCTGCCCAAGACCTGGCCGGAGGTGCTGCACGAGATGCTGCTGGGCCGGGTCAGCGAGATCGCCGATCAGGCCCCCGACGCCGACCTGCTGGATTACGATTCCCTCAAGATCCTGCCGCCCATCGTGCGGCCGCCGAAAATTCTCTGCGTGGGATTGAACTATCACTCCCATGCCCGGGAAGTGAACATGGCGGCGCCCGAATTCCCGATCTTCTTTGTGCGCTTTCCCACCTCTTTCGTGGGGCACAAGGAAAACCTCGTCCGGCCCACGGCCAGCAGCCAGTTTGACTACGAAGCGGAATTGGTGGTGGTGATCGGCAAGGGCGGGCGGCATATCTCCCAGGCCAAGGCGCTGGAACACGTGGCGGGCTATTCCCTTTGCAACGAGGGCTCCCTGCGGGATTTTCAGTTCCAGACCACCCAGTGGACCATGGGCAAGAACTTCGACGACAGCGGCTCTTTCGGCCCTGAGATCGTCACCGCCGATGCACTGCCGCCGGGGGCGGCGGGGCTCGGGATCTCCTGCCGCTTGAACGGGCAGCGCGTGCAGGACAGCAATACGGACGACATGATTTTCTCGGTCCCCCAGTTGGTCGAGGCGGCCTCCATCGCCATGACATTGGAGCCCGGCGATATCATCTGCACCGGCACGCCGCCCGGGGTCGGCGTAGCGCGGGATCCCCAGCTATGGATGCGGCCGGGCGATACGGTCGAGGTGGCGGTTGACGGGATCGGTTGCCTGACAAACGGCGTGGTGGCGGCGGAAGATCTATGACCGGCCGGCAAAGACGGCCTTTTTCCCAGAAATCAGAACCGACGGTTGGAGACAATGACCAGCTTTAAGACTCTTGACGATTTCGATCTGGCGGGCAAGCGGGTGCTGCTGCGGGTCGACTTCAACGTGCCCATGAAAGACGGCCGCGTTACCGATACCACCCGGATTGACCGGGCTCTGCCGACCATCAAGGAGCTGGTCGAAAAGGGCGCCAGCGTGGTCATCCTCTCCCACTTCGGCCGCCCCAAGGGCACACGCCAGGACAGCATGTCTTTGGCGCCCATCGCCGACGCCCTATCAAATGCCTTGGGCGGGCAGCCCGTGCCATTCGTGCCGGATTGTGTTGGCGCGACTGCCCAAGAGGGGGTGAGCGGCGCCGCGGCAGGCTCGGTGATCCTGATGGAAAACCTGCGCTTTCATAAGGGCGAGGAAGCCAACGATCCCGATTTCGCCGCCCAGCTGGCGGCCTTGGGCGACTTTTATGTGAATGACGCTTTTTCCGCCGCCCACCGGGCCCATGCTTCCGTGGAGGGCATTGCCCATCGCCTGCCGGCGGCGGCCGGCCGCGCCATGGAGCGGGAGCTGCGCCACCTGGCCGCGGCCCTGGCGACCCCGAAACGGCCCCTGGCGGCCCTGGTGGGCGGCGCCAAGATTTCCACCAAGCTGGACTTGCTTGGCAATCTGGTAGCCAAGGTTGACCTCTTGGTCATCGGCGGCGGCATGGCCAACACCTTTTTGAATGCCCAGGGCATCTCGGTGGGGGCCTCCTTGTGCGAGCACGACATGGCCGACACGGCACGGGCAATCCTGACCAAGGCGGCGGCGGCGGGCTGCGAGGTCTATTTGCCGCAAGACGTGGTGGTGGCCAGGGAGCTGAAGCCCCACACGGATACCCGCATCGTAGCGGCGTCGGAGGTGCCGGAGGATATGATGATCCTGGACTGCGGTCCCCAGATGGCGGCAGACCTCAGCAAGCGCCTGGAAGGCATGGCGACCCTGGTGTGGAACGGCCCCCTGGGGTGCTTCGAGGTGCCGCCCTTTGACGGCGCGACCCGGACCGTGGCCCAGGCGGCGGCGGAGCTGACCCGCTCGGGCCGCTTGCTGACCGTGGCCGGGGGCGGGGATACGGTCTCGGCCCTGACCCAGTGCGGCGTGGCGGATCAGTTCAGCTACATCTCCACCGCCGGGGGTGCCTTTCTGGAGTGGCTCGAAGGCAAGAGCCTACCCGGCGTGGTGGCGCTCAGCCGCTAAGGCTTCTTCGGATTTACGAAAATCCTGCCCGGCCCCAAGTCAGCAGGATAAGCGCGCCGGTGCCCGCGGCCACGCCGAGGGCCAGGTTGCGCCGTGTCAGATAGAAAATCGCCAGGGTGAAGATCGCCGCGCCGACCCGGTCCGCGGTCGGCGTTTGCGCCAGCGGGCCTTGGGGCAAAAGAATCAGCCGGGAGATGAGCCCTGCGAGCAGGGCATAGGCCACGCAGGCCACCCAGTCGAACCAGGCGCTCTCCGGGTCGATGCGTCCCGCCAAATAAACCCCGAGGCCGCGCCAGGCATAGGTGACCGTGGCGGCGCCGATCAAAATGACGATGAGCTGGTATTCCGCGGTCATGTCCGCCTCCAGCCGCGCCAGGCGCGGTCCAGGGCGAAGGCCAGACTGCCGGCCACCAAGCCGGTGATCAAGAGGCCCCAGTCGGGCGTTAGAAAATGCAGCAGCGGCCCGGCGACCGCGCCCAGTCCCATGGCGATGGTCCGGGCCCGGTGTCTCAGATCGCTGGCAAACACCAGCATAAAGTAAATGGGGTTCATGAACACCAGCCCCAGGGTCACGTGGTAAGGCAAGGTGCCCGCCAGAATGAACCCCAGCGCCGTGCCGCCTAGGGACATCATCCACAAGGTCAAGGTGGTGCCGTAGAAAAACGGCAGGCGCCGCTCGGGCGCCATGGACGGGCACTGCCGCATGGCGAGGGCCCAGCCGGTGACCGCGATAAAGTGGGCGGCCAGATAGATCTTCCAGGGTGCCGTATCCGGTGCGCGCAGCTGGGGGACCAGCACAACGGTCATGGGCAAGAGCCGGGCATTGGTCAGGGCCACCGCGGCGATGATCGTCAGGATAGAGGCACCGACGGCCCAAAGCTCCACCAAGACGATCTGACCGGGAATGGCCCAAGAGCTGGCGGTGGAAACGAGCCCCAGGCCCAAGGGAATGCCGCTTTCCCGCACCATGGAGCCGAAACCCACATAGGTGGACCCCAGAATCAGACCCGGAATGCCCGCACCCGTGCGCAGCCCTAACAAAAATACGTTGTTCTGCAGACCTGCCCCCCGCCCCGCTGATCGTTTTGATGTGATTCCAATCCCGAGACCGGAGGGTGATGCCCCGATCCAGACCGGCGCCCTCGGCCCCTTAGAATTCGTCCGCCACCCTATTGCGTAAAAGGGGGATTGCAAAGACCGATCGGACTGAAATGAAGGACGGCGGATACAGCCTGCCTTAGGTACAGCTCAGTGGCGGATGCAGCTGGCCGGGAGGTGGGCGATGGCGGTGGTGCCCACCTTAAGACGGCTTTGCAGGGTCAGGCTGCCGCCGTGCAGTTTCATGAACCCGGCCGAGAGGGGCAGGCCCAGGCCGGTTCCCTCGAATTGCCGGCTGAGACGGTTGTCCACCTGCTGAAAGGGGGCAAAGGCCCGCTCCAGATCCTCGGGCGCGATTCCGATGCCGTTATCGGTGACCAGAAAGCTCATGCCGCCGTCCGGGTCGAGCCGTGCCGAAAGGCGCACGGTGCCGCCCTCGGGGGTGAACTTAATGGCGTTGGAGAGCAGGTTGAGGAGCACTTGCTTCAGCCGGCGCTCGTCCGCTTCGATTTGCGGCAGGCTGTCCGGCACCTGGACCATCAGGGTTTGCCGGGCGGCTTGGGCGCGGGGGGCCATCAAGCGGCAGACAGAGGCCACCAGGTTCGCCGGCTGCAAGAGGCCATAGACCAGCTCCTGGTTGCCAGCCTCGACCTTAGCCGCGTCCAATATATCATTGATAAGATTGAGCAAGTGCTCCGCGCTGTGGTGGATGTCCTGGGCATAGCTTTTGTATTGGGCGTTACCCAGGGGCCCCAGGATCTCACCCATCATGATTTCGGAAAACCCGATCACCGCGTTGAGGGGGGTCCGGAGCTCGTGGCTCACATTGGCCAAAAACGCCGTCTTGGAGCGGTTGGCCAACTCGGCGGAGTCCTTGGCCGCGACCAAGGCGTCTTCCCGCGCCCTTAAGGACGTGATGTCCGCCGCGGTGCCTCTCATGCCGGTGAACTGGCCGCCGTGGGGGTCATAGATCGGCAAGCCGCTGAGGCGGAAGATGCGCCGGGTACCATCGCGATGGGCC
>JANQKX010000367.1 GCA_028280915.1 Kiloniellaceae bacterium | reverse complement strand
GCGGGTCATGGCACCGGCCATCGGTCTGGCCCGCGACGGTTACATCCTTTCCCAGTCCGACGCGGACATCTTTGCCTTTGGCGCCGAGGCCTTTGCCGCCCAGCCGAACGTGGCGGCTATTTTTCTAAAGGACGGTCAAACACCCCAGGCCGGCGCCCGCTTGGTGCAGGAAAATCTGGCCAAGACCCTGTCCATGATCGCGGCCGAAGGGCCGGATGCCTTTTACCGAGGACCCATCGCCGAAGAGATCGTGGCGGCCAACCAAGCCAACGGCGGCCTCATCACCGCCGAGGACCTGGCCGGCTACACGGTCCAGGAAGCCGAGCCCTTATATTGCACCTACCGGGGTTTCCAAGTCGCCGCGGCGCCGCCGCCCAGTTCGGGCGGCACCACCCTGTGCCAGATCCTCACGGTTCTCGAGGCCTATCCCCTTGGTGATTTTGGCTTCAACTCCGCCCAGACCATCCACACCATGGTGGAGGCCATGCGCCACGCTTACGTGGACCGGAACCACTTTCTGGGCGACCCGGACTTTGTGGCAAACCCCCTTTCGCGTCTGCTCTCTCAGGCCCATGCTCAAGCCATCCGCGACGCCATAGACCCGGATAGAGCGGGGGATTCCAGCGCCATCGGCCCCGATAGCCCGCCCCACAAGGAAAGCGAGGATACCACCCACCTTTCCGTGGTCGACCGGGACGGCAATGCGGTTGCCATGACCGTCACCATCAACAGTTATTTCGGATCCAAGCGTATGGCTGGCGGGACGGGCTTTTTCCTCAACAACGAGATGGACGACTTCACCGCCAAGCCCGGCGCGCCCAACATGTTCGGTCTGGTGCAAGGCGCGCAAAACGCCATCGCCCCGGGCAAACGGCCCCTCAGCTCCATGAACCCGACGATCGTCAGCCACGACGGCAAACCGTTCCTGGTGCTGGGCAGCCCGGGCGGCAGCCGGATTATCACCATCACGCTGCAAGGCATCTTGAATGTGATCGATCACGGCATGAACATCTCCGAAGCGGTGAACGCGCCGCGCATCCACCACCAGTGGCTGCCCGACGTGATCTATTTGGAGCCCCGCGCCTTCACCCGGGACACGGCGGAAAAGCTGGAGGCCATGGGCCACGAGCTCAAGACGCGCCGGCCCTGGGGCGCCATGGAGGCGATCATGATCGTGCCGGAAGACGGCGTGCCCCTGCCTTCGTCCGCCCCCTCCGACGGGGGCTTGGACGACAGCAGCAAGAGCGACTATCGGGCGCCGGGCATGATCTATGGGGTCAATGACAACCGCCGTCCGGCCGGCGCCGCCATCGCCCGCTAGGCGCCGGACCGCCAGGAAACACTCATGACCGGACCGGATATACAGAACAGCAATCCCGACCCGGACACCCAAAGGGTGATCGAGGCCATCTTGGCCTTTGACGGCAAGACTCTGACCGAATTGCGGGCAGCGCTCGCGGCCGATCTGAGCGCCGCGCAGTTGGCCGAAGCCGTCGCCCGGGCCGGTTCTCCCACTGCCTCTTGCCAAGTGGCCGCCACCTGGCTGATCAAATCCTGGCTGCAGGCCGGCGGCCGCCTGTCACCCCGGCTCACGGACAGTCTGCTGCGCAAACTCGACCAAATCGGGCCCTGGGAAGCCCGGCTGCACCTGCTGCAAAGCCTGCGCTACCTGAGCATCCCGCCCGCCCGCCTGGCACAAACCCGCGCCTTTATCGCGGCCGGCCGCGATCACGGCAAAACCTTTGTGCGGGTCTGGGCGCTGGATGCCCTGGTACACCTCTCGGACGATTTTCCAGAACTCCGCCCCACGGCCCAAGCCGCCACCGACGAAGCGCTCCACGCCGCCGCGGCTTCCCTGCGCGCCCGCGCCCGGCAACTCTGGGCCGAGCGCTGGGGATAGCCCGTCCCGGGCCTTGGCCGGCCCGCGCGATCATCATGTACTGTAAAGCCCAAACCTGGGCGAAAGGCTAAGCCCGTATAAGAGCCGCGCTCACCGCCGGGTCGTCCAGCACCCGATCCACGGCCTGTTGCAAAACGTCATTGGCCACGACCCGGAGATCATCGACCGAGGCAAATACGCCGGCATCCAATGTAACCGCGCTACCGGTCACTTTATCGATCTTGATATCCTCGGCGTAAACCATCTGCCCCGTCTGCGCGTCGGCCAATGTGACATAGAGCAAGATGTGCGCTTCCCGGCGGGCAAATTGGTTGCAGTCGAACTGATTGACATCGATCCGCATAACGTAGTCCGACCCGCCGGCGGCCAGCAGGCCGCGAGCATCAAGGCCGGCTTCGAAGGCGTCTTTCACGACCATACTGACCGGCTTGGCGGTGGTCAGGGTCTTGAGGGGGTTACCAAATCCGCCACGGATGGCCCCCAACCAGTGGGGATCATGCTTGCGATGATCGCTGACCGAGACGATCTCCACCGTGGCAACCTGATCGTTTGGTTGCGCGGTGACGGCCCCGGCATCGTAGGTCAGCTCCACCGGGGTTGATGTGCAAGCGCTCAAACCCAAAAACGTCAGCGACAAAAGTATCCCGAAAACAGGATTGCGAACGCCCATTGGACAAAACCCCTCTCTCCGTTTTCCCGGCCAGCTGAAAGGCGGAATTCACCTTGAAACCAATTAGCAAAAAATCGAATAAAAATTGTTAAGAAGCCAACATGATTACTTTAGCGGACGCCTGTGACTGATCGCTATCAATCGAACCAAGGCAACAATTCGAACGAAACGGCAAGGAATCTTGGCGCATGTGGGCCCCAATTCACGAATTTCCGTCGCGACACCCTTTTTCGTAACCAGCGATATCACGGGATTTGCGCAAACCTACTTGTCGAGAGCGAAGCGTAGCTAACTTTAGAATGAACGCTCTTGTCCATTCGAAGCATACGTAACAACAAGGCCGAAATTGACACTTGTTTTAATTAAAAATCGAATTTTAATAAAAATCAGGACAACCCTTAACTAATTAACCAAAAAAACCGACTCATTTTCACAAAATGAATGACTTTTATTTCATTTTCACTTTACATTATTTAATGATTTTGCTTTAATGCTTCCTGGGGTCGCGCCGCTGCCGTCCCCGGCCCCCATAGCGGACGCCGGTACGCAGCGAGAGGTGTCAGCAATATGAGGGTGTCTTTTTTATGATCATTGATGAGAAGCTGGCGGAAGGCTATGTGCTGATTTGTGACCAAGACCATTCCTTTTTGACCCGCCGCCTGGGGATTTCCGTCGAATGCCCCTGCTGTGGCGAGGTGGCCCTGACCGTCGACCTGGCGGCCGCCTATTACAACGGCAAGTCCAAGGTCGAGGCCAAGCGTGAGACCAAGACCGGGGCCGAGGAAAAAATCGTCAGGCTCCCCACCGCCGTGGGCTTTTGAGCGCGCGCCAACTGATTTCCATTCTATCGAGCCTGCACGGGCCCTTTATTGGGGGCCCGAAACCTCTTTTCGCGCCCGGGCCGGAGCCCCGGT
>JANQKX010000361.1 GCA_028280915.1 Kiloniellaceae bacterium | reverse complement strand
ATGGCGGCAAACGACCCGGACGGCGGCGTGGTGTTGCGTCGGACCCTGGACTGGCGGGTGGAGGGTCTGGGACATCACGCCGTTGTCCTGCGCCAAGATTCGCAGACGGGTCCTTTTTACAATATCACCTGGCCCGGATTCTTGGGCATGGTCTCGGGCATGGCGCCGGGCCGCTTTGCCATCGCCATCAACCAAGCGCCGATCTCGCGGAGCTTCCTCAAGGCTCTGCCCCGGCCATGGATCCTGGACTGGGCCACGGGACGATTGCAGACTTGGAACAGCCGCTGCGTCACTCCCGGATTTTTGCTGCGGCAGGTGTTTGAAAATTGCCCTGACTACCAAAGCGCCAAACAGCGCCTCAGCGAGGAAGCCATCGCCCTGCCGGTTTTTTTCACCTTGGCCGGCATCGACGCAGACGAGGCTTGCGTGATCGAGCGCTTGCCCGATCGCGCGCGGGTCTTTGAGACACCGGCCGCCGTGGCCAACCACTGGCTGAGCGATGATTTGACCGGGCACCCGCGGGGGCAGGAAAGCCAGCGCCGACTGGCGCAAATCCGCACGGACCCGAACGCTGCCAGAAAGAGCGATGATCTGTTTGACTGGTTGGCGCCCCCGATCCTGAACGTTGACACCCGATTGGCCATGGTGGCGAACCCCCGCGCCGGTCGCCTGGCCGTACAGGGCTTTGAAAAGACCGGCCCCGTCACCCGGGTTTTGCATCTTACGGAAAAAATCGCCGCTTAGCCGGCCTGCTCGCTTGGCCTGGACGGCCATAGATGTTTTGATAGGAGAATGTCTCGGCGACCCAAACTTGGGCCGTCCGTTTGGAAGCTAAATCGTTGGGAGGATGAGGTCATGGCACGCGTAGCAGTCGTAACCGGAGGGACCCGTGGCATTGGTGAGGCGATCTCGGTGGGATTGAAGGAAGCCGGCTTTACCGTCGCCGCCAACTATGGCGGCAACGACGAAGCCGCGAACAAGTTCAAGGAAAGTACCGGCATCAGCGTCTACAAGTGGGACGTGGGCAGCTTCGCCGCCTGCAAGGAAGGCCTGGAAAAAGTGGAAGCGGACCTGGGGCCCGTGGATGTCTTGATCAACAACGCCGGCATCACCCGGGACGGTATGTTGCACAAGATGAGCGAGGAAAACTGGCGCTCGGTCATTACGACCAACTTGGACTCGGCTTTCAATATGTGCCGCAACGTGATCGAGGGCATGCGCGCCCGCGGCTTTGGCCGGATCATCAACATCTCTTCCATCAACGGCCAAAAGGGCCAGATGGGTCAGACGAATTATTCCGCCGCCAAGGCCGGCATCGTCGGTTTCACCAAATCCCTGGCTCAGGAAAACGCCTTCAAGGGCATTACCGTCAACGCCATCTGCCCGGGCTACATCGCCACGGAAATGGTCAAGGCGGTGCCCGAAGAAGTGCTCAAGAGCAAGATCCTGCCCTTTATCCCCGCCGGCCGCTTGGGCGAGCCTGAGGAAATTGCCCGCTGCGTCAATTTCCTGGCCAGCGACGACGCGGGCTTTATCACCGGATCGACCATTTCCGCCAACGGCGGCCAGTACATGGCCTAACCGGGGAATGACGGTCTCCAAGCCGGCCCGGCACGGGACCACAGGGTGAGCGCCTATCCGGACAGACCGGTGGTGGGCGTGGGCGTTGTGGTCCTGCGCGGTCCCTTGGAGGCGCCGCAGGTCCTTCTCATCCGTCGGGGCAAGGCGCCCCGGGCGGGGTCTTGGTCTCTGCCGGGGGGGCGCCAAAAACTGGGGGAAGGGTTGCGGGCGGCGGCCTATCGTGAAGTCCTGGAAGAAACCAAACTGCAAACGGAGATCGCCGACCTCCTGGATGTGGTGGATTCCATCACCCGCGATGATGGGGGCCTGATTGCCTACCACTATAGCCTGGTCGACTACCTGGCCTATTGGCAAGGGGACCCGGCCCGGCCCGGCAGCGATGCGGCGGAAGCGATTTGGGTCGACGCCGCGGATCTGGAACGCTTTGATCTTTGGCGGGAGACCGAGCGGGTCATCGCCCTTGCCGTGTCGAAGATCGATCCTTCCCGTCTGATCACGGCCGCGCCCTGATCATGACGCCCCCTCCCCTGACTGACAAACACACACCGCCCGCGCCTCAGATCATCGCGGCGGTGATCTTCGATCTGGACGGGGTTCTGATCGACAGCGAGGTGCTGGCCTGCCGGGCGATCAGCGATTTCCTGGCCGAGCAGGACATGGACTATAGCCCTGAAACCGTGGAGCGGCGTTTTGCCGGATACACGGATGAGGATTTGGCCGCGATTGTCGCAGAGGAACAGGGCCGGTCCTTGCCGGCGGATTTTCCCGCGCGAGTGGCCGAGCGGGCGCTGGCCCTCTTTGAGACAAAGCTGAACCCCGTGCCGGGCGGGCGGGCGGTGTTGCGCCAGCTCAC
>JANQKX010000095.1 GCA_028280915.1 Kiloniellaceae bacterium | reverse complement strand
TGATTTCACCGGCGAGATGTACGCGGGCAGCCGGGCCGAGTTGGGGCCCATGGCCCTCTTGGCGGTTGAGGCCGGCGGTGAGTTTCCCGACTTTCAGGGCCAGGTTGCCGTGGTCGTCGGCACGCACCGGGTGCAGTGCCTGGACCAGGCCATTTTCCGCCATTTGGGCGTGGTCTTGGAGGATATGAACATTATCGCGGTTAAAAGCACCGTGCACTACCGGGCCGACTTCGAAGGCCTGGCCGATCATATCCTGGTGGTCGAGGCACCCGGCGCCAATCCTTGCCGTTTGGATATCCTGACCTATCAAAATCTGCGCGCGGGCGTGCGTTTGGGGCCAAAAGGCCCTCGGCACGGCGCCTGATTATACCAGCGGTGGCTAATCTTCGTCTTTGTGGTCCGTTTACTTGCCGTTACCAGCAAAGTCGTTTGCAGTTGGAATGGCCGCCTGTATATACTGCTTCACAAAACGATTTTGACCAAATAGCAAAAATCAGAACTCGGAGGTAACATGTCAGAGCAAGTTAAAGACCAGGTGATGGATAGCCTGGTTTCGGGCGCGAAGGCCAAAAAGGTTAATCGGCGCCAGTTCATGGAAGGCGCCCTTGCCATGGGCCTCACCGTCTCCGCGGCCTCGGCGTTGTGGAGCAAAAAGGTCGCCGCGGCCGAGCCAAAGAAGGGCGGCTACTTCAAGGTGGGCCTGGATGACGGCAACACCACCGATAGCCTGGATCCGGCGACCTATGAAGGGATGTTCCAGATTTGTCTGAGCCACACCCATCGTAACTATTTGACCGAAATCACCCCGCAGAACGTGGTGGGGCCGGAGCTAGCCGAATCCTGGGAAGCCTCGCCGGATGCGGCGGTCTGGCGCTTGAAACTGCGTAAGGACGTGGAGTTTCACAACGGCAAGACCTTCGATGCGAAAGACGCCATCGCTTCCTTGAACCATCATCGCGGCGACGACACAAAATCCGCCGGTAAGGCCCTGTTGGAGTCGGTCGAGGAAATCAAGGCCGACGGCGACGACACGGTCGTGGTCACCCTGAAGTCCGGCAGCGCCGATTTCCCCTATGTTTTGACCGACTATCACTTCGTCATGCTGCCCTCGGATGGGGAAGGCAAGGTGACTTGGGACAAGACCGCCGGCACCGGCGGTTATGTACTGGAAGACTTCGAGCCCGGCATTCGCGCCTATATGAAGCGCTTCCCCAACTATTGGAAGGAAGGCCGGGCCCACTTTGACGAAGTGGAATTCCTCGCCATTCCCGACGTGAACGCCCGGCAGACGGCGCTGAAAACCGGTGACCTGAGCGCCATGATCGAGGTCGACTTGAAGACCGTGAACCTCTTGGCGCGGGACCCCAATGTGATCATCGACGAGGTGCCCAGCGGGACCCACATCACCTTGCCCATGCATGTTGACGTGCCGCCCTTCGACAACAACGACGTTCGCCTGGCCCTGAAGTACGCCATGGACCGGGAAGGCGCCTTGGCCAAGGTTCTGCGCGGCTATGGCACCATCGGCAACGACCAGCCCATCGCGCCGGTTTTGCCGTACTACGCTGAAGGCCTCGAGCAGCGCATGTACGATCCCGACAAGGCCAAGTTCCATTTGAAGCAGGCCGGGATGGAGAATCTCAAAGTGGACTTCTCCACCTCCGACGTGCCCATGCCCGGCGGTGTGGATCTTGCCATCCTCTATCAGGAGAGCGCCAAGAAGGCCGGCATCGAGATCAACGTGATCCGCGAGCCCAATGACGGCTATTGGTCCAATGTTTGGCTGAAAAAGCCCTTCTGCCTCTGTTCCTGGGGCCAGCGGCCCACGCCGGACGTCCTTTTCTCCCTGGCTTATGCGCGGGGCGCGGCGTGGAACGACAGCCATTTCGACAATGACCGTTTCAACGAGCTGCTGATCCAGGCGCGGGCCGAATTGGACGACACCAAGCGGGCGGACATGTACTTCGAAATGCAGCAGATCCTGCGCGACGAAGGCGGCACGATCGTCCCCTTCTTCCGCAACTACCTCTATGCCCGCCGCTCCAATGTGCAGCATGACGAGGCGGTGTCGGGCAACTGGGCGCTGGACGGTGCCCGGGGCGCGGAACGCTGGTGGTTTGAGTCCTAAGCCGGACGTCTTTCCAATCGCAACCGGCTACTAAAAATCGTAGCTGTTGCTTGAGATGCAGGCTAGCATTCCGCAAAGGGGTGCTAGCCTGTTTTTTTTGCGGAGGGCTTGAGAAGGAAGGAAGCGAAAATGGCGCAGGTGCAAAATACCCAAGCTTTTGGCGAACTGGAACAGCGTCTCGCCGATGGCCAGGTGATGCTGTTGGACGGGGCGGTCGGCACGGAGTTGCAGGCTCTGGGCGTGCCGATCGGCCAGACCGCCTGGGCGGCGGTTGCCTTGCACAGCCACCCCGAGACGGTGCGCTTCCTGCATGACAGTTATCTGCGTGCCGGCGTGGATATCCTGACCACCAATACCTATTCGGCGGCGCGTCATTGCCTGGAGCCGCTGGGCATGGGCGACTTGACCCGCGAGCTTAACCTGCGGGCGGTTTACCTGGCGCTGGAAGCGCGGGACCGTTCCGCTTCGGGGCGGCCGATCGCCATCGCCGGGTCGGTCTCCAATTTCGGCATCATGACCGGTAGCGAGCCCCTGCCCGATAAATTTGCCGGCCGTTGGAGCGATTACAGCGAGGCGGCCGTGCGGCGCAATCTCCATGAGCAAGCGCAGATCTTGGCGGATGGCGGGGTCGACCTGCTGCTGGTGGAATCCACTGGCACCGTGCGGCACCGCCAGTGGGTGACCGAGGCCTGCCTGGCCACGGGCCTGCCCACTTGGATCGGCTTCAAATGCCGCCTGCAGGAAGGCGACGTGATGAGCGGCTATCGGGAAGAGGTGCCCTTTGCCCAATCCCTGGACCAGACTTTGTCCCTGGGCGGCGATGGGGTCAGCCTGTTCCATTCCACGGTGGAAGCGACCACCGCCGGCCTGCCCGTGATTCGCGAAAAATGGTCCGGGCCCATCGCCGTCTACCCCGATGCGGATCGGACGGACTATGTGGACCGCCATCAAGACCAGAGCCAAACCACCCGGACCTCGCCGGCGGAGTTCCTGGGTCTGGCCCAGGGCTGGGTGGCGGCCGGGGCGCAGGTGATCGGCGGCTGCTGCGGCTTCGGCCTGGACTACATCCGCCCCTTGCGCGCCGCCTTGCCGGAACGGATTCCCCAATAAGGGGTAAGGGGCCGCCGTTCGCCCGCCCGTTTTTCATTTGACTTTGCCGTGGTGCCGGCTTGGGATTGGTGTTTGCAGACGAATCCAACTCCCCTGATCATAAGTGTCGTGTCGATCCGTCGTTTTTTCGCCCAGCTGAGCCATCCGCTGACCCATAGCGCCGCCCCGCGCCGTATCGTGGATGGGCTGGAGCGGGCCTATCGCCGTTTGCCCCGGGTGCGGGCCCGCTACCTGGTCGCCCTGGCCCTTGTGGCCGTTGTGGGCAAGACCTTTTACGACGTGGCGGTACGGCCTGCGGATCAAACGGTGGTCATGGCGGCTTTTAACAGCGTCACTTCATTTGTGCGCGAGCGGCCCCAGGAACTCATCGATGCCGACTACTATCGCTCTCAGACGGACGCGTTCTTGCGACAGTTCCATCAATCGGCGCCGGACATTCCCCGTTTTGAGGTTTTCATCGACCCCACCGAACTGCATCGCTTGGAACAGCCCTTTGACGATGACCAGAACAGCCGGGAGCTGACCGAAACCTGGCGGCGCTGGTACCCCTTGGGCCAGCGAAAGTCGGCGGTGGCCTTCTTGAAGCGGGGCGAGGATTACTTTCCGGTCTATATGCGGGTGCGCGGCACCGGCAGCAATCACTTCCTGGGGCCGGCCAAGTCTTGGCGCCTGACCCGTATCAATCTGCCCGGTGAGCGGCCCTGGGGCCTGCCCAGTGATATCATCAACTTGACCCTGCCCGAGCATTACCTGGTGGAGTGGCTGGCTTTCGAGATGGCCGAGCGGGCCGGCATGGCCACGCCCTATGTGGAACCGGCGACCCTTTACATCAACGGGGTCTATCAGGGCGTGCGCCAGGCGGGCGGCCAGACCGGGCCGTCGTTCATGCGCCGCAAGGGCCTGCCCATCGGGTTTTTGATCGATTCCCGCATGGACCGCTGGGACCAGCCGGGACAGCCGCCGCCTGAAGTGCTCTATGATTATCGTTTCGGCAACCGGCGCTTGGGCGCGGACTACCGGGACGGGGTTGAACTCAAACTGACCGATGATCAGATCATCGATCTTTTTGTCTTTTACATGCTCTATCGCCCGGCCCACATGGTCGATCTGCGGCTCTACGTAGATCCGCTTTATCGCTCGGTTACCTTGATTCCTTGGAACCTGGAAATCCCTCGCTCCAATCCAAAATACTTCGCCACCTCCCCGCCCATCAATCGGCGAACCCTGGACATCGCCCTGACAAATTTCGAGGATTTGGGCAGCGTCAACTTCATCTTCCGCGATCTGATCTACCCGCGTGTCACGCCCCAAATGATCTATGAGATCTTGGCCAAGACTTATGAAAAAACCCGCGCCGGCGCGCCCTTGAACCTGGATGTGGTGAAGCAGCACTATCTGGATGAGGAAGCGCGCTTCGCCGGTGAGCTGGAGGCCTTTCCCTATTGGTATGGCAGTCGGGACTTCGATTTCATCAAAGATACCCGTGTGGTGGCGGAAGGCTTGAAGAACGACGTGCTCTTCCATGCCTTGAACCAGGCCTATGGGCAAATGGATGAAGAGTTGGCCCGTTTCGAGGCCACTTGCGGCTTTTCACCCAATGGACAACGGAATGGCGTGATCGGCCGGTTACAGTGCGCCACCGCCGCGGGCGTGGGTGCGGTTTTGACGGACATGCGCATGAGCCAGGACGGCGGCTCGCCGGACGTGGTGTGGGACCGCAACCAAAACGGCCGTGTGGATCGCGGCGACCGGCTGCTCAGCGACGGGGCCGAGCTGTTCGGGCCGGAGGGCTTTCACCTGTTCTATGATGGGCGGGAGCTTCTGCCCTTTTATGAAAGCGGTGCCCTCAATAGCTATGACTTTTTGCTCGTGGGGTCCCGAGAGTCGGGCGTGCCGGCCGCGGTGGGCTTGCGCCATCCGCTCGACGGCCGGACCAAGGAAGTCGCCGTGGCGCCTGGACAAAAAGGCGACTTCGGGTCCGATGTCACCTTGGCGGATCTGGAAAGAGAGGATTTGGCCCCGCCCGTACCCCGCGAAGAGCCGCCGGCGCTGCCGGCATTCATCAAGAAATTCGGTGATAGGGCCTATGGCATCTCCGCTGGTACCCATGAAATCAAGGGTTTGCTGGCCTTGCCGCCGGGTGCCAGTTTGACCTTGGATCCCGGCGCTACGCTCATTTTCGCGCCCGAGGCCGGCCTTTACATCAGCGGGCCGATCTTCGCCGAGGGCACGGATGCGGCGCCGATTGTCCTGCGATCCCGCGATCCGGCCCGGCCCGGCGGCGGTTTGATCGTCAACTACACCAAGGGTTTGCCCAGCCGCTTGTCCCATTGCCGGGTGGAAGGTCTCGCCGGGCAAAACATCAATCGCGTGCCCTATGACGGTGCCGTGAGTTTCTTGGGCGGCAAGCTGGAACTTCGTTCTTGTGTGTTTGCGGACATTCCGGCGGCGGCGGGATTGCGGCTGGCCTGGGCCGAGGCCGACATCGCGGATACTACCTTTTCGGACCTGGCCGGGGACGGCCTGCTGGCCCAATCCTCGGCCGCGAGCCTGGCGCGGGTGAGGGTGGAGCGGGCAGGGCGGGACGGCCTGCGGTTTGTGGACAGTAACGCGCGGGTGACGGACGCGGTGCTCCAAGGGGCCGGGGACAGCGCCTTGGTGGCCAAGCGCCGCTCCCTGATCAGCCTGCGCGACAGTGACATCCAAAACGCGCGGCATGGGCTGCGTATCAGTGACGATTCCCATGTCACGGCCACGGACAGCGCCATTTCCTGCGCCGACTTGGGGGTCTATGTCAATTGGGAGGAGCCCAACCGCAACGGCATGACGGTTTCCCTGTCGGGAATCGCGTTCGAGGAAAATCGCATCGACGTGCTGCGGGACCCAGGCACACCGGAACGGGCGATCCGCCGGGAGGGGGAGTATTTCTGAGATGACGGCATTCGGATCTGACCCGGTGGGACGGCCCTTGCCGCCAAAACGTTGGCGGCGGGAAATCAAACTCTTGGTCCATCCGGACATTCGAGACGCGGTGGGGGCCTGGCTGGCCAGAATCATGCCGCCGGACCCGGTCGCGCCGGAAGGCTACCGGGTGCGCAGCCTTTATTACGACAGCGATGATCTGGCGTCCTATCGGTTGAAAAAGGACGGAGTGCGGCGGCGCTTCAAGCTGCGTCTGCGGGCCTATGGCGACCTGCCGGGCCAAGCCCTCGGCCCGGAAGATCCCGGATTTTTAGAGATAAAATGGAAGCTGGGCGATCAGGTCTGGAAGGAGCGCTCGGCCGGCACCGTGGGCGATCTGGACCGTCAGACCCGCGCGGGTTTTGCCGCCAGCGATCTGCCGTCCCTTCCCCTGCTGTTGGCCAGCCACCGCTTTAACCCCAAGGTGATCGTGGAGTACCGGCGCCAGGCCTTCCAGGATGGCGACCTGCGGGTCACCTTGGACGGGCCGGTTTACGGCGAGGCCGCCCCCCGCCTTGATGTTTTTCTGGCCAACACGGGCCGGGAAAAGCACCTGGTCACCAGCCGCTATTCGGTGTTGGAGTTTAAGTTTCAGCAGAGCCTGCCCTTTTGGCAGCGGGATCTGGCCCGGCGCTGGGCCCTGCCCCAGGTGACCTTTTCCAAATACGCCGAGGCCATCCACATGGTCTTGCGCACCCGGCCCTATGATCTGGCCTTTGCCTCCCTCAAACCCATCAATGACGACGTCTTGGCAGGACTCCAATGGCGTGCCTAAAAGAAAACCTTGCTTCTGGCGTTTTGACGCACCGCCTAAAGGGATAGCCGCGCGATGGAATTTTTGAACGAGGCCATGGCCGCCGTGCCTATCGGTCAGACCAGTCTGGTTCATATACTGATCCAGATCCTGGTTGGCTTTGTCATGGGGCTGATCATCGCCTGGACCTACAAGGTGACCTACCGGGGCTTTTCCTATGCGCGCACCTTTATGTTCACCTTGGTGTTTTTGACCACCATCTCAACCCTCATCATCATTGCCATCGGGGAATCCGTGGCCCGCGCCTTCGCCCTGGCCGGCGCTCTCTCGATCATCCGGTTTCGCACGCCCATCAAGGACACCCGCGACATCACCTTCGTGTTTTTTGCCTTGATCTCGGGCCTGGCCATGGGGACCGGCAAGCTGGCCATGGCGGTGATGGCCACCTTGGTGATTTCGGCTTTGATCCTGCTCTACTACCGTCTGTCGGAGAACTATTTTTCCGAGGTGCAAAAGTACCTTCTGCGCCTGCGCGCCGATGACCTGAGCGCGGCCGAGCGGCAGGTGGCCGAGGGTCTGGGGGATCAGGTCAAAGGCTATGAACTGATGAACGTGGCCCAAGCCGGCGAGGGCAGCGTGGAGCTGTCCTACGTGGTGCATTTGAAGCCGGGGGTGAGCATCGCCCAGATCACCCAGCGTCTGGGTCAGGCCCCGGCCTTGCGGGACCTCAGCACCGTGGCTCTCTCCGACACGGTGGATTTCTAAGGCGCCGTTCTTTTAGATTTGGCGGGCCGCGCGCCGGTGGAGCGCCAAAATGCGGTCCGCACCGTCCTCGCACCGCTCCAGTTGGGCGATGCAGGTTTCCATGGCGGAGGGCAGCAGGTCATCGCAGGTTTGGCTTAGCTTGGCCGGGGCGTGGGGCGCGGCGCGCCAGTCGCAGAGGGTACGGCAGGTGGCTTCCAGATGGGCGGTGGCCTCCTCCAGCCGGCCAAGGCGGGTCAGGTTGCGCGCCACGTTGTGCCGGGCCACGAACAGAGCCGAGGTCGCCCGTTCCGGGCAGCCCTCGCCATCCGCCGCCCGTTGGAACAGGCGCCTGGCCAGCTTGAGAGCGTCCTCGAAATGGCTGAGCGCGCGCAAATGAGCGCCGTCGCTATAGGCCTCGTTACCGGCCCAGGTGGCCAAACGGAACCGGGTATAGGCCGACTGGGGGTCGTCGGCGGGCGAGAGCCAGCGGGAGGGAAGGTTCGGCAGCATCATATTTCTATATTGAGAATAACTATCATTTGCAATAAGATCCGATTGACGATAGAAATTTTTTTGTGATCAGGATCGGGCCGAGGGCCTTGCGGAAAAACCCGCGAGGTTGTATATGCGTCGGCTGCTTTTTCTTCCCGGCAACCTGTGTACCAGGAGCACCTCTAATGGGCGTTGAGAATCTTGTTTTGCCAAAATCGGTCACCCAAGAAACCGTGGAGAGTGTGCATCACTGGACCGACGAGCTGTTTTCCTTGCGCGTCAGCCGGCCGGCGAGCCTGCGCTTCCGCTCCGGCGAGTTTGTCATGCTGGGCCTCTTGGTTGACGGGCGCCCGCTTTTGCGCGCCTATTCCATCGCCAGCCCCTCTTGGGATGACGGGCTCGATTTCTTTTCCATCAAGG
>JANQKX010000400.1 GCA_028280915.1 Kiloniellaceae bacterium | reverse complement strand
GTGATGAGCCCGGTCTATGCCCGCTCGGCCATCAAGTCGATCCAGGCCATCCCCCTGGTGGAATCGGGGGCGGCGGATGCCTTTGGCCTGGGTGACAAGGAGTTGGCCTTGGCCTGCGCCAGCCATGGCGGGCAGCCGGACCATGTTTCCACGGTGGCCGCCTGGCTCAAAAAGATTGGCTGCGGCGAAGATGATCTGGAATGCGGGCCGCAGATCCCCAGCCACCAAGGGAGCATGATCGACCTTTTCGCGGCCGGCGACCGGCCCACGCGCCTGCACAACAACTGTTCGGGCAAACACAGCGGCTTTTTGACCACGGCGCGCCACCAAAATTGGGAAACCAAGGGCTACAGCCGCTACGACCATCCGGTCCAGCAGCAGATCCTGGGTGTGCTCGAGAGCATGGCCGGGCTCGACCTCTCGGGCGCGCCCCGGGGCATAGACGGCTGCGGCATTCCGGTTATCGGCATTCCCCTGGGTAACATGGCTTTGGCCATGGCCCGCATGGCCGATCCATCGGACCAGCCGGAGCGGCGTCAGGAGGCCATCGCCCGTTTGCGCAGGGCGCAAGCCAAGGAGCCCTTCATGGTCGCGGGCAGCGGCCGTTTTTGCACCGGGATCATGAAGGTCACCGGCGAAAAAGCCCTGGTGAAAACCGGGGCCGAAGGAGTCTTTTGCGCCGCCTTTCCCGACCTGGGCCTGGGCGTGGCCTTAAAGGTGGACGACGGCACCACCCGCGCGGCGGAGATGATCATGGCCGGCCTATTGCGACATTTTGAGGTGATTTCCCCCGATCAGGCACGGGAATTGGCCAACTTCACGGCGCCGCGTGTGCTCAACCGGGCGGGGGCGACGGTCGGAGAGATCCACCTGGCCTCGGACTGCCCCTTTTAAAACGGAACAGGACAAGATGCGCGCGGTTATTTGTACGGAATTGGGCGGAGCGGAAAAGCTCGCCTTGATGGAACGGCCCGAACCGGAGGCCGGAGAGGGCCAGGTTGTCATCCAGGTCGCGGCGGCCGGCCTTAACTTCGCCGACAGCCTGATCATCGCCGGCAAGTATCAGGAAAAGCCCGCGCCGCCCTTCGTGCCCGGATTCGAGGTGGCGGGCCGGGTGCAGGCGGTGGGCTCGGGCGTCAGTCGCTTCAAGCCGGGCGACCCCGTCCTCGCCTTGCCCGATTGGGGCGGCTTTGCCGAGAAAATCGCCGTGCCGGCGGAACATGTCTTTGCCATGCCCGGGGGCGTGGACGTGGCCGTGGCCGCCGGGTTCGCCATCAATTATGGCACGGCCCACGGCGCCCTGCGCTGGCATGCCCGCTTGCAGCCCGGCGAGACCCTTTTAGTGCACGGCGCGGCCGGGGGCACCGGCCTGGCGGCGGTGGAAATCGGCAAGGCCATGGGGGCAAGGGTCATCGCCACGGCCGGCGGTGCGGAAAAACTGGCGGTGGCCCAGGCCCACGGGGCCGATGAGCTGATCGATTACCGGTCGGAGGACATTCGCACCCGGGTGAAGGATCTGACCGGCGGGAAGGGAGCCGATGTGGTCTTCGATCCCGTCGGCGGCCATGTCTTCGATGCCTCTCTGCGCTGTGTCGCCTGGGGCGGACGGCTGTTGGTCATCGGCTTTGCCGGCGGCAAGGTGTCCCAGATTCCCGCCAATCATTTGCTGGTGAAAAACGTGGCCGCCATGGGGGTCTATTGGGGATCCTATCGCAAACACCGGCCCGACATGCTGGCCCAACAGTTCGAGGAACTCTTCGGCTGGTTAAAAGAGGGACAGCTAAAACCGCTAATCACACAAAGATTTCCCCTGGAACGGGCGGCCGAGGCCATCAAAATCCTCATCGAGCGGAAGTCGACGGGCAAAATGGTGCTGACCATGGACGAGACCGTCAACCGGGTCTCATGAGCGACAAACTGCGCGACCAGTACGAGGCCTATCCCTATCCGGCCCGGGACCCCAAGGACGAAGCCCGTCGCCTGATCGTGGGCTCGCCCAGCAATTTGGCCGAGCTCAACCACTACCTCTTTGCCGGGCGGCGTGATTTCACCCGGCCCTTTCGGGCCCTGGTCGCCGGCGGGGGCACCGGGGACGCGGCCATCATGCTGGCCCAGCAATTGGCCAAGCAGAGTGGGGGCGGTCAAGATGAGGCTGGTCAAAATGAGGTTGGGCAGGTGGTCTACCTGGATCTCTCCCAGGCGTCGCGGGGGATTGCCCAGGCCCGGGCCGCGGCGCGGGGCCTGACCAACATCACCTTCAAGAACGGGTCCTTGTTGGACCTGCCCCACATGGGCGAGGTGCCCTTCGACTACATCGATTGCTGCGGTGTTCTGCATCATTTGGAAGACCCTTTGGCCGGGCTGAAGGCCCTAAAGACCGTCCTGTCCGAAACCGGCGGCATGGGGCTGATGGTCTACGCGCCTCTCGGCCGGCAGGGGGTTTACGAGACCCAGGAGATGCTGCGGCAGCTCTATCCCGACGCGCCCTTGGTGGACAAGGTGACCACGGCCCGGCGCCTTTTGGAGGCTCTGCCAGAGAGCAACTGGCTGCGGCGCAATCCCTTCGTGGGCGACCACCGGCGCAGCGACGCCGAGCTGGTGGACCTGCTGCTGCACAGCCGGGACCGGGCCTACAGCGTGGGCGAGGT
>JANQKX010000230.1 GCA_028280915.1 Kiloniellaceae bacterium | reverse complement strand
CCTTGATGGGCTTGGCGTTTTGCTTCGGCGCCGCGGCCATCAGCGGGCTGATGGGCCTGTCGGCCGCCTATGGCGCCTTTTTGGCCGGGCTTTTGATGGGCAATTCCACCAGCCGGGCGGCGGTGCTGCGCTATACCGCGCCGATCCAAAGCATCTTGCTGATGATCTTTTTCCTCTCCATCGGCCTGCTCATCGATTTTGCCTACATCTGGCAGAACCTCTGGACGGTGGTCACCATCGTCGCCTTCGTGGCGGTGCTCAAGACGGCGCTCAACATCGGCGTCATCAAGGCCCTGGGCGAGACCTGGCCCCGGGCCATTCTCAGCGGCACCCTCTTGGCCCAGTTGGGAGAATTTTCCTTTATCATCGCCGCCTTGGGCCTCTCTGTCGGGGCCATTTCCGACGAAAACCACCGCCTTTTGGTGGCGGTCACCGTCATCTCCCTCTTGGGCAGCCCCTTCTGGCTGGAGTTCGCCCGCCGGGTCCACCGCATCAAGCTCTTGGGCGTGACCTCGGCCAAGGAAACCATGCGCCTGACCGTGGGGCCGGAAACGCTGGCCTTGCAGCGCTCTTCGGCCTTTGCCGAGAGCCAGGTCAACCAGATGGCCAGCGGCGCGGCACAGCTGTTTGATAAGGTGAAGACCCGCACCAAATCCACGATCACCGGATCGGGCCGCACCGAAGAAGGTGGCGAAGCGGAAACCGCTTCTCCCTGTGCTGCCGCCACGCCAACAGAGGACGGACCCCAGGCCGAGGAAGCAACCGAGACAACGTCTCCTGTTCTGGAGCAGCAAAAGGCGGTCGAGGACAATTTCCCCGCCGACAGCCTGCCCAAGTCCCGCCTGAAAAACCGGCGCTTCCACAAGCGGCTGCTGCCAAAACGGCTGAAAGCCGGATAGGCAAGACGTGCCGGACTTTTCCCACGAACTCCGGCTCGGACAAGGCCAAGGGCAAAGGATCATCGGCGTGGACGAGGCGGGCCGCGGCCCCTGGGCCGGTCCGGTGGTGGCCGCCGCCGCCTGGCTCGACCCCATTAGCATTTCCGGCGATTTGCTGGCCAGCCTGGACGATTCGAAAAAACTCACCGCCAAGCGGCGGGCGGAAACCTTTGAGCTGCTGAGGGCACACCCCGCCGTGTCCCTGGGCCTTGGGGAAGCCACGGTCGCGGAAATCGACCGGCTCAACATCCTGCAGGCCGCTCTGCTCGCCATGAGCCGGGCCGTCGCCGCGCTCCCCATCACGACGGACAAGGCCCTGATCGACGGCAACAAACTGCCCCAATTGCCGATCCCGGCAGAGGCCATCGTCAAGGGCGACGGGGCCAGCTATTCCATCGCCGCCGCCTCCATCGTCGCCAAGGTCACCCGCGACCGCCTCATGGCCGGGCTGGCGGAAGATCACCCCGGCTATGGTTGGGAGCGCAACCAGGGCTACGGTACCGCCGAGCATCAAGAGACCCTCCGCCGCCTGGGCGTGACGCCACACCATCGCCGTTCCTTTCGGCCGATCCGCGCCCTGATGGAGGTCCAGAAGCAAGCCTTTGGTAATCTTTCTTAACAAATCCTTTCCTTAAGCCCTTGAGTCTAAAAAGTTATTGACCTGGAGTCCGCTCTGACTCAGGATGCGCCTTGCCCTCTCGGGACCCCCCTTTGGGAACCGCTCGCGACGGGAGAGACCTGGTGCAGAAAGATATCATCCAAGTGGGCGACTGCGTGACGCTCATGAACGGGCTGCCGGAAGGCAGCGTGGACATGATTTTCGCCGACCCGCCCTATAACCTTCAGTTGGAAGGCGACCTGCACCGACCCAACAATACTGTTGTGGACGGGGTGGACGATTCCTGGGACAAGTTCGATTCCTTCGCCGCCTACGATACCTTCACCCGGGCCTGGCTGCGCGCCGCCCGGCGGGTCCTCAAGGACAACGGCACCCTCTGGGTCATCGGCAGCTATCACAACATCTTCCGGGTCGGCGCCAGCCTGCAGGATCTAGACTACTGGATCTTGAACGACGTGATCTGGCGCAAGACCAACCCCATGCCCAACTTCCGCGGCCGCCGCTTCACCAACGCTCACGAGACCCTGATCTGGGCGGCCAAGGACAAGGACGCCCGCTACACCTTTAATTACGAGTCCATGAAGAGCCTGAACGACGATCTGCAAATGCGCAGCGACTGGCTCATTCCCATCTGCAGTGGCGGCGAGCGTCTGAAGACCGCCAGCGGCGACAAGGCCCATCCCACGCAAAAGCCGGAAGCCCTGCTGCACCGCGCCATCCTGGCCGCCACCAAGCCGGGGGATCTGGTCCTGGATCCCTTTTTCGGCAGCGGCACCACCGGCGCCGTGGCCAAGCGCCTGGCCCGGCATTACATCGGCCTGGAGCGGGACAAGGCCTATGCCTCCGTCGCGCAAAAACGCCTCGCCAAGGTGCAGCCGGTCAAGGACCTGGAAACCGTCGCCATCAAGGCCAAGCGGGACCAGCCGCGGGTGCCCTTCGGCTGGCTGGTGGAGCGGGGCTTGCTGGAGCCCGGCACCGTATTGCACGGGCCCAACAAGCGCTGGCGGGCCAAGGTACGGGCCGACGGCACCCTAATCGCCGCCGATTTCAAGGGCTCCATCCACCAGGTGGGCGCCCATCTGCAAGGTGCACCCAGCTGCAACGGCTGGTCCTTCTGGCATCTGGACGTGGAGGGCAAATCCGTGCCCATCGATATCCTGCGCCAGAAAATCCGCGCCGAAATGGACCTACCTCAGTAGTAGACCGCACGCGCCCCATAAACCACCCGCCGGCATTGCCGGTTAGATGTTTTTCAGCCCGTGGTCGATGATCTTGCGCATGACCGTGGGCAGGGCCACGTCACTCAAGCGATCCGGCAACACCCATCGATCATCCTCTTCATTCGTCTCAAGAACGCCCTCGGGCGCGGCCCGGGCGGACCAGACGGTGATGTGGAAATGGAAATGAGTGAAGGTGTGCCGCACCAGTCCGGGCAGCTTGTGCCAGGGCCCGGAGCCGGGCGCGATGGCTTCCACCTCCCCATCGGACCAGACCTGACCCCGCCAGTCCGTGCTGGGTACCTCGATCATGCCGCCCAGCAAGCCCTTTTCCGGCCGGCGGCGCAGCCAGATGGCCCCATCGGGCCGGGTGAGGAAAAAGGCGCCGGCATAGCGGGTGGGCTTTTCCGCCTTGGGCCGCCGCCGGGGCAAGGAATCAGCAATCCCACGGGCATGGGCCTGGCACCCCTCCCGCCCCGGGCAGAGGATGCATTTGGGGTTTTTCGGCACGCAGAGGGTCGCCCCCAGGTCCATCATGGCCTGGGCATAATCACCGGGCCGCGCCTGCGGCGTCAGTTCATCCGCCAGGCGCCGGATCTCCGGCTTTACCTCCGGCAGGGGCGTGTCCAGAGCAAAGAGCCGGGCCACCACCCGCTCCACGTTGCCGTCCACCACCGCCGCCCGCTCGTCAAAGGCGATGGCCGCGATGGCCGCCGCCGTGTAGGGGCCGATGCCCGGCAACTCCAGCAGATCGGCCTGGGTGTCGGGAAAGCGCCCCGCCCGCTCGAAGGCCACCACTTGGGCGCAGCGGTGCAGGTTCCGGGCGCGGGCATAATAGCCGAGCCCTGCCCAGGCGGTCAGCACATCGTCCAGAGGGGCCTGGGCCAAGTCTTCCACCCGAGGCCAGCGCCGCAAAAAGGCCTCGAAATAGGGCGCCACCGTCACCACCGTGGTCTGTTGCAGCATGATCTCGCTGAGCCAAACTTCATAGGCCGGCGTTCGTGGCGCCCCAGGCGGAGCCCGCCACGGCAGGCGCCGGGCATGACGGTCGTACCACTGCAACAGGCCCGGCGCCCACTCGGTGGCAGAGACATTGTCTCGTTGTTTTCTCAAGCCATCCCCCTCGGCGCCCCATTTTTCGAGAGTTTCCCGCGCATTCAGCTGGCAACCGGTCGGGCCTCTCCGTTATAATCCGCTGTCCTCTATCATATATCGTCCGCGCCGCTCAAAGGCCAAGCATGCCGCCGCCCAGGCCCTCTCACCGCGCCAAGTCCCCTGCGGGGTACCGCGCCAAATCCCCCGCGGGTACCACCGTGGCCAAGACGGTGCCCGGCCAACTGGCGGGCCTGTGCGCCCTGGCCGCCAAAATCCCCAAGGTGACGGCGAAGGCCCTGGGGCGGCGCGGCTTTGCCGAGGCAGGACTGGTGACCGAATGGGCGGACGTGGTGGGCCAGGACATCGCCGCCATCTGCCGGCCCCGGGGCCTGACCTATCCGCGCCAGGGGCGGCGCAACGCGGGCACCCTCTCTCTAAGGGTCCAATCCGCCCATGCCCTGCAGATCCAGCACATGGAGCCGGTTCTCCTGGAGCGCATCAACCGCTACTACGGCTACAACGCGGTGGCCCGCATCAAGTTGCAGCAAGGCCCCTTGCCGGCGACCCGGCAAAAGGCCGCCGCGGCCCCCAAGCCGCTCTCCCCCGCCCGCGAGGCCGAACTGACCCTGCGCCTTTCCGATGTGGCCGACCCGGATCTGCGCACCGCCCTGGAACGCCTGGGCCGCAGCTTTCACGGCCAGCGCGGGTAAGGGGACAGGTTTTTCGAGTTTTAGGGCGCGCGCCACCCAAGGGCCTTCAGCTGGCTCGCGGCCCAATCCCGCGGCTCGACTAAACACTCACCAACCGGCATCTCGGCTTTTTCAAGCGCATTCACCTCGTCATTGGCGGATACATAGTCCCCCGTGAAGAATTCGGGACGCCGCGGCTAATCTGAGCTTTTCGCTTTCCTGAAGTAACCGTTTTTGCAAGAAGTCGGCGTTGCGGGCATTGTT
>JANQKX010000222.1 GCA_028280915.1 Kiloniellaceae bacterium | reverse complement strand
TGGTCATCAGGGGCAAGCGGCCGATCATGGGATTCCGCTGGTGGACGCTGCATGGGATCTTCGGGCTGCTGATCGCGCTCAACGCCGCTTTGGTGCTCTACCCCACCGGCCAGAAGCTGCTGGACGGTGCCGCGCGGGCTGCCATGGGGCTACAGCAAAGGGGCGACGTCACCGGGCTCGAGGGACGCGAGGCGGCCTTTGGCGCGGTGAATGTCTTGCTTTGCCTCGCGGCGGTGCTCGTCGCCGTGATCAAGCCGCGCATGGGAAAAGTGCGTTTGGGCAAGGTGCGTTTGGGTAGGGCGCGCATGGACAAGACACAGCCCTAGGGAAAGCGTCATGGATTATTACATCCTGCTCAAATTCGGCCATATCGTCGGATTCATCCTGCTGGGCGGCGGATTGTTGGCTGTCTTTATCTCGGAATTTCAGGCCTATCGAACCGCTGATTTAAAGGTCTTCGCCGAAGCGGCCCGCTACACCGCCATCTTCTATGACAGCCTGGCGGTGCCCGGCGCCCTACTGGTCGGCCTATCGGGATTTTTCCTCATCCTCGAGCTTGGGCTTGGGTTTTTCGAGGCCCCTTGGCTTGTCGGCATGTGGGGTCTGTTCCTGTTCGAATTCATCGAAGGCAACACCGTGACACGCTTCCAATTCCGCCGAACCCTAAGCCGGTCCCGCGAGGCGCTCCGGCGCGGTGATCCCCTGACCGATGCGGTGCGGGACGAAGCGCGCAGCCGGCTCAGCCAGATCGTTCACTTTCTCGATATTCCCTTGTTCACGGTGATCGTCTATTTCGGTACGGTCCGGCCCGACAGCTGGGCCCATGCCCTTGGCACCATGTTGGTCGGCGTGTCGACCGCCGCGGTTCTCACCATCGTGATGCCCCGTCTGGCACGGCCTCACGTCTAAGCCGGTGCTACCCGGGTGCCGCCCGATCCCGGCCGATCGCTGCCGAAGCACCCCAAAACCGGCCCGACCAGCGACACATGCCCGACCAGCGCTTGCCCCAAGGGCGCCCGGTTTCTCGAGACGGTTAAGACACGGGCCAACGCAAGATCGCTGGCTCATGATGATCCGGTCAATGGTGGCAGAAAATCGGCCCCGCTGGGTCGGGAGCGGTTGGAAACCGACCACCCGACCATTTCCGGGGCAACATCGGGCGGCAACGGCATGCAAGTCATGCCCCGGCCGCCCTGGGCTTATGCCACGGCGGCCTGCCGCGACGTGAAGGACCCTTTAGTCCAAGAGGGCCATGGTTTGCTTTGAGATCGAACGGACCAAGGCTTTTTCCGGCCGGCCCCGGCAAATCACCTGGAGGCCCATCAGACTGTTCAACAAGGCCCGGGCCAGCTCGGTGGGTGTTCCGCGGCCGCCGATGGACCCGTCGGCGCGGCCCTTTTTGATCTGAGCTTTGAAAAAATCCTCGATCTCGCGCATGTTCTTGCTGACGATCGCATCCACTTCAGGATCGTAAGGCGACAGCTCGATCGCCGTGTTCACCATGAAGCAACCGCTGGGCTTGGCCGCGCCCGTCGCGGTCTTGCCGTTCTTGGCGGCACGCTTGGTCTTGGCCGCCTGAGATTTGGACGCCGTGGATTTTGCCGCAGATGATTTGAGGGCGGCCGATCTGGAGGCAGGCGGGGTGAGCCCGTCGTCCGACCGGTGCAAATTGATCGAGCCTTCAAAAAGCGCCGCGATCGCCTTTTTGGGGGCATAGCGCTCCCCCAGTTCCTTCAGCACATTGGCTCGGTAGTTATTGTCATAGTGCAACAGCGCCTCGATAAAAAGGCCGTGTTTGCAGGAAAACGCCTCATAGATGCTGCCGCGATTGATGCCCGTCGCGGCAACCAAATCGCTCATGGACGTTGCTTCATAGCCGCGGGCCCAGAAGGCTTCCATGGCCCGGTCAAGGACATCCACCTTATTATATTGTTTTTCCCAGGGCATCGGACTGTTTAGACTCCTTATTTTAGTCGATATCGATAACAACTTGTCGATACATCACGTTTTTGGACCGCGCGGCTTTTGATCCCAATTTTTCGGCGCTGCACGGAGAGGAAAAACCGACGTCTACTCATGAACCTTAACGACGGTTTAAAAATAACCATCGCAATCGGCTCATCTTGCAAACAAAACGTATAGATACATTTAATCCCCGTTGCAAGTATAAAAGTCGTCTTTCGTATCACACTCGCCCTGTCCCTTAAAATTATTACGGTACTTTTTTCCGTTTATACCATCTGTAAGTATGTAAAAAAAATTCCGTAAACCCTTGGCATGCCGCCCGCCGCGCCGGGGGCCGTACCGGAGGCATGAAAAAAAACGAACGATTTGCCCCGGCCGGACCTTTGGTGCCAGCCTCCCATTCCATACCCGGATCCATATTACTTATTATCTAAGATTGATGTAATCGAGCAAAAAATAACCTTAACCCAACCCCAAAGCGGACCAAACGCCAGCGCGGGAGGCCGGGTCGATACTGATCGTTTTAACGCTTGTTTTCAGCATTTTACGGCACTCGACTTAGCAGAACGATTGGCAAGCAGGGAAAACTTTCCTGTTTCCGGCGATACAATCGCTCAGGCCATCGTGTCGGGCGCAAGAGATAGCTTCTCTTGCTCTCTAACTTTAATTGTCGCTTCCCGGCGGCCAGGTTTCCCTGTTCTGTGGAACGGTGAATTATTATCAGACCGACAGGTTACAAGCCGCCGAATTGTAAAGCCGGAAATCTTTTGGAGGGACATTAAAAAAAAGACCTCACGTCATCGGGTGCAGCCTGGGTTTAAAAATACGCACCGCCAGGACATCAATCCTGACAGAAGCCGGCTTAAAAATATTATCAAAACGTTTATATGTTAATCTTTTATCGTTAAGCCCAGCCGCGGAGGGGAGACGTCAATCGCGATCTTTGGCGAGATTCTTCTATTCTACACCACTATTAATTACATCCTGCTTCCCACGCCTTTAAACCACACCCTTACATGAAGCCCCCTTCCGTTCTCCGGCCAAGCGGCCGACGTTCAATCGCTCTGTTACCCGGAGGGCACCAGGCTTTCCCGTTTAATTTGTCGTTTGAGACGTGAGCCGATTATGAAAGTGGCGCCGGTTGGTTTTGCCCGCCACCGCCTCACTTTCAGTCCCGACACCGCCCCGCCGGCAAAACAGGCCAAAGGGGTGGCGGAGAGTGCCCCGACAGGTAAAAAACGCTCCGACAGGCGGGGAAGTTCAGGAGAGATCGCGGGGAATGAGCGGCTTGCTGACCTTCCGCCGTTATCCTGACATTTGATCGCCCTCCTGACATTCTATTGTCAGCAGTCATGTCATACAGTAACCCTGGACACTAATCCTGGGCGGGGCGGTCCGGAGCCCGCCCCGTGCCACCTTCCCCACCGTCGAAAAGGGCGCCATCATGAGCCGGTCAACCCGCCTCTTCGAAATCATTCAGCATCTGCGCGCCGCGCGCGGCCCCATGACGGCCGCACAGCTGGCCGAAGCCCTGGAAGTCACGCCGCGCACCATCTATCGGGATATGGCCGTGCTTCAGGGCATGCGCGTGCCCATCGCGGGGGAAGCGGGCATCGGCTATATCATGCGGCCCGGGTTCGACCTGCCGCCCCTCATGTTCACGGCCGAGGAAGTGGAGGCCATCGTGGTGGGCCTTGGCCTCCTGCGCCGCATCAACGATTCCGGGCTGGAGCAGGCCGCCCGGCAGGTCAGCGGCAAAATCGCCGCCGTGCTGCCGGACGACATTCTGCCGGTTGGTGTCTCGCCCAACGGTGGGCTCGCCGACCATGAGGCCAACAAACCGGACACCTGGCCCCTCTTCGCCTCCGGGTCGAGCGCCGTGCCCAAGGCCATGGTGGACGCCACCCGCCTGCGCCAAGCCATTCGCCAGGCGGAAGCCTTGGCCCTGACCTATGAAGACGAGGCCGAACGCCGAAGCGAGCGCACCATCAAGC
>JANQKX010000098.1 GCA_028280915.1 Kiloniellaceae bacterium | reverse complement strand
ATCTGCTGCAACCGCAGGGACCACTGCTGGTCCCATGCGCGGGGCAAACCCAGGGCCTCGTTCCAGGCCGGCAGTTGAACCGCGCGGGCGCGGGCGTGTTTGGACAGGGTAACCGCCAGCATCTCCAGCAGGATGCGGTAGACATTGTTTTCCGGCTGCTGCTCGGTGAGCCCCAGGGAGTTGACCTGCACGCCATAGCGGAAACGGCGGTACTTTTCCTCCGTGACGCCGTAACGTTCCCGGCAGATTTGATCCCACATCTCGGTAAAGGCGCGCATCTTGCACATTTCGGTGACGAACCGCAGGCCCGCGTTGACAAAAAAGGAAATGCGCCCCACCACCTTGGGGAAATCCGCCTCGGGCACCTGGCCGGAGGCCTTGATGGAATCCAGCAGCGCGATGGCAGTGGCCAGGGCGAAGGCCAGCTCCTGAACCGGCGTGGCACCCGCTTCCTGCAGGTGATAGGAGCAAACGTTGGTGGGGTTCCACTTGGGGATCTCCCGATAGGTGAAGGCCACCACGTCGGTGGTCAGGCGCATGGAGGGGCCCGGCGGGAAAATATAGGTCCCGCGGGACAGATATTCCTTGATGATGTCGTTTTGCGTGGTCCCCGCCAGTTGATCCCGCTTCACCCCCTGACGCTCGGCGCAGGCCACATAAAGGGCCAGCAGCCAGGGCGCGGTGGCATTGATGGTCATGGAGGTGTTCATGCGGTCCAGGGGGATCTGATCGAACAGGGCCATCATGTCGCCCAGATGGCAGATGGGCACCCCCACCTTGCCGACCTCGCCTTTGGCCAGGACATGGTCGGAATCATAGCCCGTCTGGGTCGGCAAATCGAAAGCAACGGACAGGCCGGTCTGGCCACGGGCCAAGTTATTGCGGTAGAGCGCATTGGAGGCCGCGGCGGAGGAATGGCCCGCGTAGGTGCGGAACAGCCAAGGGCGGTCTTTTTGCGCTGCACCACCCTGTGCGGCGACAGAACCACCGGCCGCCCGGGTGGCTTTGCCCTTTGAGCCATTTAAGGCCGATACTTGAGAGTCGGTCATTTAGTCTGTGTCCTCTCGCTCTGAAATCCTGTGTCCGATGGAGTCCGCCGGCTGCTCGTCAACAACCTCAAACCAGCGGCGATTTGCACATAAATTGCCATTGGATTTCAAGTTTTGAAATAAAATTACTCATTTTTATCCATTTTTGTACAGTTTCGTGACATTTTGTGCATTGCAATAAAGCTGATGACTGTCTATTAGTCAAGCAACCGGGCAAGAGAAAGCCGAGCATAGCAGAGGGGACTTAGCAAAAAACGAAGTCCCGCGCGGTGATAGATCTCCCGTTTGTTAACATTTTGGGGCTAATTTGCGGCAAGTGCGAAATGGCCAACCCAGCACTGGGTTGCAAAAGGAGATGAAACGATGACCGAAGCAGCCACGGCGGTGACCGAAGAGTCGGGCCAGGAGTACAAAGATCTTTACGAAGTCGGCGAGATCCCGCCCATGGGCCACGTGCCCAAGCAGATGTATGCCTGGGCCATCCGCCGGGAGCGCCACGGCAAGCCCGAAGAGGCCATGCAGGTGGAAGTGGTCGACGTGCCCCAGTTGGACAGCCACGAGGTGCTGATCATGGTGATGGCCGCTGGCGTCAACTACAACGGTGTCTGGGCCGGTCTGGGCGTTCCCATCTCCCCCTTCGACGTGCACAAGGCCGAGTATCACATCGCCGGCTCCGACTGCTCCGGCATCATCTGGGCCGTGGGCTCCAAGGTGACGCGCTGGAAAGTGGGCGACGAAGTCATTGTCCATTGCAATCAGGACGACGGTGACGACGAGGAATGCAACGGCGGCGACCCCATGAATTCCCCGTCCCAGCGGATCTGGGGCTACGAGACCCCTGATGGTTCCTTTGCCCAGTTCTGTGCCGTGCAGGCGCAGCAGGTGATGGCCCGCCCGCGCCACCTGACCTGGGAGGAAAGCGGCTGCTATACGCTGACGCTGGCGACCGCCTACCGGATGCTCTTCGGGCATGAACCGCACGATCTGAAACCCGGCCAGAACGTCTTGGTCTGGGGCG
>JANQKX010000091.1 GCA_028280915.1 Kiloniellaceae bacterium | reverse complement strand
TTCCAGTGCCCGTACCCGTTTCAGTGCCTCCACCGGTTCCGGTTTCGGTGCCGGTTCCAGTACCCGTGCCGGTGGCCTCAACGGCTGTGGCACTGGCATGAAGCGCGGTCCAATCGAAATCCGGCAACGCGCCGCGCGGTAGCAGCGTGACGAGTTGGGGCGTGTGGTCGACGAACGCCACCGTCGAACAGGTCGTTCCGTCAGTGGATTCGAACAATTGCCAGGCTCTGACACCCCAGGGCACCTGCAACGGATTGCTGGCACCATCGGTTAGAGAAAACTCAACCGATGTGGAAGAAAGTGCGGGGAATGTGCCGGAAATTTCTTGTACACTTTCGACCGTTGTGAAGCTATCTGCCGCTGTGGGATAGGTGAACCGAAAGCACAGGTTTATTGCAGGGTCGATGACCACATCTATTGAGGTTCCGTTCCAAAGGCTTACCTGCACGGTGGACATGTCCACCAGGTAGTCTTCCGCGACGATGATCGGGTCCGGGTTGCCCGGATCGCCCGCAGAACTTGGAGGGTAGTCGCGGGAGTAGAAGTCCAGAGCATCATAATCCGCGGCGGTCGCCGGATCGGCCGCGAGATCCGCACCCAGGCTTTGGATGGAAATGCTACCATCCCCCGCTTCATCATACGTAAAAACCGCCCAGCCGAAATTGTCGGCACCGGCTCCGCCGTCGGTGTTGCCCCAGCCGTCGCGAATGGCGGCAAGTCCTGTCACGGATTCCACCGCGACACTCAGATAGGGACCACGCCAGCCCGCACCCATGCCGTCGCTATTCACCGAATACCGTGGATAGGTATCTCCCGCCGCAGCACCACAACTACCATCGTTGGTGATCAAGGCTTCCAAACACGGTGGCGGCACGCCCACATCCACGATAAAACCGCTGACCACGGGGCCGCCATTGGCACGCAGGTCCGGGTCGCCCACGATGGCGGTGCGGATGCGCTCGATGCGGTTGCGGGTCTCGTCCAGGCGCCACTGGCCGTCGTCTTCCTCCAGGCCGCTGACCGCCACGAAGGCGGCCACCGCCAGGATGGAGATCACCACCAAAAGCTCCAGCAGGGTAAAGCCGGCGGCGCGCCTATTTGACCGTGTCGATGACAACCGCCGGGCCTTTCGAATAATTGTAAACATGATAACCGGAGAAATCGGCGCGACTGTCGGTCGCCACCCGGGACTGGATCGCGGCCGCGGCGGCGTCTTCCACGTACATGGGCACAATGCTGCCCTCCGGGCTTTCCACGAACACCCGGAACGACACCTTGGGCAAAGGATTGACCTGCATGAGGGACAGGGCCTCGAAAAGATACTCCACCTTGATCTGTTCCGGTTGGGACTTGAGCACGGCGGCGAAGGAGACACGGCGCGGCGGCAGAATGGTCCGCGTCCCGTCCATGACCGGCCGCTGGGTATTGATGAAATGATCCAAATCCACCGGCTCAGTCTCATACCCCCCGATAGGCTCGGCCCGGGCAGCGCCCGACGCGCCGACGGCAAGACAAAAAACCGCCAGGACCACGTAAATTGATTTATGAAAAACACTCAAAACAAAAGTCCTTATTGATCTAATTGGTCAGGGACGGAATGAGGTTTATAACAATGTCGTCACGGGGTGGATCATTCGCATTCACTGGCTCTCGGGGTTGAAACACGCCGTCCGGCCCCATGCTTACGAGGCAAGGTGCGACGCAGTCTGGCATTTCCGAACTTGGGTCGTTCGCCAAAAAAAGCAAATAAGGCCGGCCCCGCCACGTCGGCGCGTCCTTAATCTCCACTTCCGGATCAATGATGTAGGGCCGGCTCCAAATGTAGTAGTCGCCGTCAGGCTCTCGCTCAAAGGGATCAGCTATCCCCATCACCACAATTGAACCGGTTTCGCCAGGAAAAGTCCCGCTGATGGATACGTTGCCTTCCCCAAAATCAGTGACATACGGACCGCGCCAGCCACGCCCGTAGTCCGGGTTCCAGGGCATAATTGGGTCTTCGAGAGTATCCCAGGTGCCATCTGAATTAGTATCACTGTAAGTTAGGGCTGGTTCCACAAATAGCTGCACCATGTTGGCAGGTGAGTCCAAGGAGCCAAGTGTTACACCATCGTACTGAAGCGAGCCCATTGAAGTGAAGGGACCCGTATTGGGATAAAAGCCCGTGTCCTGATAGAATTGTTGGATTCCGTCGGCGATTTGGCGCATCTCGTGCATCACCAGGCGCTCTTGCGACTGCCGGCCGGTCAGGTCTAGGGCCTGCACGCCGATGGTCGCCACGGCCGCCAGGATCGCTACCACCACCAGCAGTTCCAGGAGAGTCATGCCGCGGCAACGCGCGCGCGCCGATCGGGACCGGAGAGTCCGGACCAGGTTCGCGGAGGTAACCGCGCGAAAATTCGGGGCATGGAGTGCCAAGTTCGGTGTTCTCCTGAGAGGTGGCGGTGCCGCTCTTACAGCAAAGAACCTCCCCGCCGGGCGCCAGGCCCGGCAGGGAGGTAAGGTCGGCTCTAGCTAGGCCGAAATTTAGATGGTGTTACGGGTTCCGTCCCACTCACCCAGTTCTTCTTCCTTGGTGTCACCGGCACCATCGACGATGGCAGCCAGGGAAACCTGGTCGACGGCCACGACGTTCGTCAAAGCCGTACCGCCCTGGAAGGTGCCGATGTGGAACAACACGATGAAGCGGCTGTACTGGTCCTGGGCCACGTGACGATACACGGGAACGGTGGTCAAACCGCCCAGCTCAGAGGCGTCGAAGAGGTTTGAAGACGGACCAGCGCCGACAGCCATCAGAACTTTGGCGCCGTCGGTGCCAGAGGCCAAAGCCCCGGCGGTAACGGTGAGTTCGGGGGCGCCCACACCAAGAACACGCTCTTGGCCACCGCCCCAAATAGCGACCGTAATTTCGTCACCACCGGTGCCGGGAGTGGGATCCTCCATCGAATAGTTGGTGCCGCAGCCGTTGGCTTCCGGAGAGAGGAAGATGTTACCCGAGACAACCGCATTGCGTCGGCTGTTAATCAGGGCCTGGATATTGTCAACGTCGCAGTCCTCTTGACCGGCAATGGAATCCGGCGGCGTGGCGGCTTCATTGACGATACGCAGGTTCGTGATGCCGATGTCGTTGAGCGCCGTCATCATATCTTCGTTGATGTTGTATGTGGCCAGGTCGGCGGTACCCAGGACTTCGCCATCAGCGCTCGGCAAGATGGCTGCACCCGTCGCCGTGCCGTCCGCCGAATACAGCAGGCTGTCCCAATGGTTCGGCAATTGGTTCCGGTTCAGGACGCGGTAGGTGCGGATGCCCTTGTTCAGCTCGTCCATCATGGCCACGTGGGCGGCCGCAGACGCGCGGGCGTCGGTGTCTTGCAGCGCGATGGTCGCGGTGCCGGCGATCGCCGCCAGAATGGCGACCACCACCAAAAGTTCAAGCAGCGTGAAACCACGTTGCACACTGCGCAGTGCTCTTTTGTACATGATGCTATCTCCGTTAGTTCGTAGTCAAAAACCACGTCGGCATTTTCCACCCACAGGAACGCAACCAACGGACCGGCCGGCCGGTAGATATCTCACGGCCACCCGGAAATGATGGGGAAAATATTCATTACCCCGTTTGTTCAGCCAACCTCTTGATGCTTGCCCAGCATCCCCGACAAGGCGGCCAACTCTCACCCAAAGGGCATTGGGATCTCGGCCCCGGCGCCCTTGGATTCTCTCATTCTATTCTCTCGTTCTGCCCTCTCGCTCCCCGCCTAGCCCTGCGGCATCCGCCCCGAGGCGGACGGCACGGCGTCGATCACGAAGCGATATTGCTTGCCGCAATGGATCACCACTTCCTTTTGCCCCCGGCGGAGAATCCGCATCTCAACGCGCAACTCTCCAAAGCCTTCGTGACGGAACAAGTCGCAATAAAGCTCCTTCAGCTTCGCCAAGACGGCCTGGTGGCCGGGATCGCAACCAATGTCACTGTTATGCCGGTCGCACATTGGACAACTCACCAACCGGGGACATCTTATTTTTTTCGACCCGGCGTAATGAAAAATACGTCAGGTTTTTATTGCGAATGCGAGTCATTATCACTATATCCATTTTCCTGTCAAGATTACCTGATTTTCCTCTCGTGCATGGCAGCCCTGCGTCCTTCGAAGGGCTCGTTTCGGGGCCGCCATAACCGCCAATCCCACGATTTCAAAGAGATTTTAAGAACTTAATCAGCGCCTCCCGGTCGTCCTTGGGCAGGGTGCGAAAGGCTTCCTTCGCGTTTTCGGCCTCGCCGCCGTGCCAGAGGATGGCTTCCGCCAGGTTCCGGGCCCGGCCGTCGTGCAAAAACTTGGTGTGGCCGTTCACCGTTTCCGTCAGCCCGATGCCCCACAGGGGCGAGGTGCGCCATTCCTGACCATCCGCGTTGAAGACCGGCCGCTGGTCGGCCAGGCCCGGGCCCATGTCATGCAACAGAAGATCCGTATAGGGATGGATCAATTGACCGCGCAAGCGCCGCAGTTCGTGGCTGTCCCCGGTCATCAAGTTGGTCTTGTGGCAGGCGATGCAGCCGGCCTCGCCGAACAATGCCTCCCCGCGCAAAACCGCCTCGTTATCCATATGCCCCCGCGCCGGCACGGCCAGCAATTGGATATAGACCGTCAGCTCGTCCAACTGAGCCTCGGTGATCTCAGGTGCATCGGGGGTGCCGCCATGAATGGCGTCGCGGCATTCCACCTGGGCCGCGGAGCATTCCTGATGGGGAAAAATGGGGCTGGTCACCCCCATGTCGTTGATCGCCGCCGCGGCGGTTTGCACCCGCGCGGAGGGCGCCCCCGCCTTCCAGCCGAAACG
>JANQKX010000023.1 GCA_028280915.1 Kiloniellaceae bacterium | reverse complement strand
CCGGGTGTCGCCGCCGGCATTCTCGCCCACCAAGGCGGTGACCACCCGTTCCTCGGCGTTCAGCTCGGCCTGGGCCTGAACCTCCTTGCGCAGGCGCTCCCGGGTCATGTGGATGGACACCTCCACCAGGTCGCGCACGATCTGCTCCACGTCCCGGCCCACATAGCCCACTTCGGTGAACTTGGTGGCTTCCACCTTGAGGAAGGGCGCTTGCGCCAGGCGGGCCAGACGGCGGGCGATTTCGGTCTTGCCCACGCCGGTGGGGCCGATCATCAGGCTGTTCTTGGGCAGAACCTCTTCGCGCAGTTCCTCGGGCAGCTGCTGGCGCCGCCAGCGGTTGCGCAGGGCGATGGCCACCGCCCGCTTGGCCTCGTTCTGGCCGACGATGAAGCGGTCCAACTCGGAAACAATTTCGCGCGGGCTAAAAGCGCTTGCGGTGTCGCTGATCATGATGTCTCGATACTTTCGAGGATGATGTTTTCATTGGTGTAGATGCAGATGCCGGCGGCGATGTCCATGGCCTTGCGGGCGATGGCTTCGGCGTCCATGCCGTCCACGTCGATCAGGGCCCGGGCGGCGGAAAGGGCGAAGGACCCGCCCGAGCCGATGCCGATCAGCCCGTCCTCGGGTTCCAAGACATCGCCGGTCCCGGTCAGGACCAGGGAGGTGCCCCCGTCGGCCACCGCCATCATGGCTTCGAGACGTCGCAGATAGCGGTCCGTGCGCCAATCCTTGGCCAGTTCCACGCAGGCCCGGGCGAGCTGGCCCGGATAGGTTTCCAGCTTGGATTCCAGCCGTTCGAAAAGGGTAAAGGCATCGGCCGTGGCCCCGGCGAAGCCGGCGATCACGTCGTTCTTGCCCAGGCGCCGCACTTTGCGGGCCTGGGACTTGATGACCGTGTTACCGAGGGTGACCTGGCCGTCGCCGGCGATCACCACGCGGCCGTTCTTGCGCACGGACAAGATCGTGGTGCCGTGCCAAACCTGAGAAGCATCCTGTGACATGGACAGTCACATGGGCCATCAAAGGCGCCGGGTCAAGGCGTAGTTTGGCCCCGTCGGCTCTTCAGGGTCAGAACGCCCTTTCCCGCGGTATCGGGCTGGCGGCGGGCGGTTTGACCTGATAAAAGGACGCCCTGTCGGCCTGGGCCAAGCAAGATGGGAACGGCCCGGGGATGTGGGAGACGAGATGATGCGCAAGGCTCAAGTCACGCGGGATACCAAGGAAACCAAGATCTCTGCCGAGATCAATCTGGACGGCACGGGGCAGTATGACGTGGCCACCGGGATCGGCTTTTTGGACCATATGATGGAGCAGCTGTCCCGCCACAGCCTGATCGACATTCATTTGCGCGCCCAAGGCGACCTGCACATCGACTACCACCACACCACCGAGGACACGGGCATCGTCCTGGGCCAGGCCGTGACCCAAGCCTTGGGGGAGCGCAAGGGCATCAACCGCTATGGCTCGGCGCTCATCCCCATGGACGAAACCCTGACCCGGGTGGCGCTGGACGCGTCCAACCGGCCTTATTTGATCTGGCGGGTGAATTTCGACCGGGACAAGCTGGGCGACATGGATACGGAACTGTTCAAGGAGTGGTATCAAGCCTTTGCCCAGCACGCGGGCCTGACCCTGCACGTTGAGAACATCTACGGCACCAACAACCATCACATCGTGGAGTCTTCCTTTAAGGCCCTGGCCCGGGCGTTGCGCCAAGCCATCGAGATCGACCCGCGAAAATCGGACGCGGTGCCCTCCACCAAGGGATCCCTTTAATCCCATGCGAGTGGCGATCATCGACTATGGCTCGGGCAATCTGCACTCCGCCGCCCAAGCAGTGGTGGTGGTGGGCGCGCGCCTGAGCGGTGCTTGCGATGTGGCGGTGACGGATGATCCCGCCGTGGTGGCCAAGGCGGACCGGGTGGTCTTGCCGGGGGTGGGCGCTTTCGGCGATTGCATGGCCGGCGTTCGCGGCCTTCCCGGCATGGTCGAGGCCCTCAACGACGCGGTGATCGAAAAAGGCCGGCCGTTCCTGGGGATCTGCGTGGGCATGCAGCTCATGGCCGCCCGGGGTCTGGAGCACGGCACATATAAAGGCCTGTCTTGGATCGACGGCGACGTGGTCACCTTGAAGACCGACGACCGGCAGGGTTTGAAAATCCCCCACATGGGCTGGAACGATTTGCAGCTGGGTGATGCCAGCCACCCCTTGTTCGCGGGCTGGTCGGCGGTGCCGCAGGTTTACTTCGTGCACAGTTACTTTTTCGACTGCCGGGACCCGGGCCAGGTTCTGGCCACAACGGACTACGGCGGCGCCTTTCCCGCCATCGTCGGGCGGGACAACATGGTCGGCACCCAGTTCCACCCGGAAAAAAGCCAAAGCACGGGCCTCAAGTTCCTGGAAAACTTTTTGACCTGGCGGCCATGAGCGACGGCAACGGCAAAACAGGGGTCCCGTCGGGTCCGCCCACCGCGATCGAACGGCTGAGCAGCTTCCATGGCCCGGATCTCAACGATCTCTGCGACGCGGCGGAAGCGGCCATCACCGACGGGGGCGGTTTTGGCTGGTTGACCCCGCCGTCCCGCCATGTGATGGAGGCCTATTGGCGCGGCGTCCTGGTGATCCCCGAGCGCCAGCTCTATGTGGCCCGGCTGGAGGGTACCATCGCCGGTTCGGCGCAGCTGCTGTTTCCCAGCCGCAATAATGAATCCCAGGCGTCCAATGGGCAGCTAACCACCTTCTTTCTGGCGCCTTGGGCCCGAGGCTACGGCCTGGCCAAGATGCTGGTCCAGGCGGTGGCCGACGGAGCCAGGGAAGGGGGCTTGAGCGTCTTGAACCTGGACGTGCGCAAGACCCAGAGCCGCGCCATCCAGATATACGAGCAGCTGGGTTTTCAGCGCTGGGGCGAGCATCCCCGCTATGCCTTGGTTAACGGGCAATGGTATGCCGGCTACTACTATTGCAAAGACCTGTCGGACCTGTCAGATCTTGCCGCGGATTAGGGTGGGCGGCCCGCCAAAGCCCTTTTGATTTGGGCCATACTGATTTGGGCCATATTGATTTGGAAAGTACTTCGGGATGATCATTTTTCCGGCCATCGACTTGAAAGACGGGCAGGCGGTGCGTCTGCTGCGCGGGGAGATGGATCAGGCCACCGTCTTTAACGCCTCGCCGGCCGATCAGGCCAAGCAATTCGCCGAGGCGGGCTTTGAATGGCTCCATCTGGTGGATTTGAACGGCGCCATCGAAGGCCGGCCCGTCAATGGGGAAGCGGTCCAGGCGATCCGCGCGGCCGTGGACCTGCCCATACAGTTGGGCGGCGGCTTGCGCGACCGCGCCACCATCGAGATGTGGCTGGCGGCAGGCATCGACCGGGTGATCCTGGGCACCGTGGCGGTGAAAGATCCCGACCTGGTGCGCTGGGCCTGCCGGCAGTATCCGGATCGCATCGTGGTGGGCACCGATGCCCGCGACGGTTTTGTCGCGGTGGAAGGCTGGGTCGAGGCCAGTCAAATCAAGGCGACGGAGCTCGCCAAGCAATTCGAGGACGCGGGCGTCAGCGCCATCGTTTACACCGACATCGACCGGGACGGCGCTTTGCAAGGGGTGAACGTTGAGGCCACCACGCGCTTGGCTCAAGCGGTCGCCATTCCCGTCATCGCCTCGGGCGGCGTGGCGTCCATCGATGATGTGGCGGCCTGTCTGAAGGTGGAATCCCATGGCGTGGCGGGTGTGATCATCGGCCGGGCGCTTTATGACGGCCGGATCGACCCGGCGGCGGCCTTGGCCTTGGTGGCGCGAGGATCGGAGCCATGTTGAAGTGCCGGGTGATCCCCTGCTTGGACGTGAAAAACGGTCGCGTGGTCAAGGGCGTGAACTTCGTGGGCCTGCGCGATGCCGGCGATCCGGTGGAACAGGCGCGGATCTATGACGCCGCCGGGGCCGATGAGCTCTGCTTTCTCGACATCACCGCGAGCAACGAGGAACGTGGCATCTTGCTGGACGTGGTGGCCCGCACGGCGGAGGTCTGCTTCATGCCCCTGACCGTGGGCGGCGGGGTGCGCAGTTTGGAGGACATTCGCCGCCTCTTGCTGGCCGGGGCCGACAAGGTGTCCATCAACACGGCCGCCATCAAAAACCCGGAGCTGGTCCGCGAAGCGGCTGAAAAATTCGGCAATCAGTGCATCGTGGTGGCCCTGGACGCCAAGGCGGTGGGACCGGACCGCTTCGAGCTTTTCACCCACGGGGGGCGGGAGCCCACGGGCATCGACGCGGTGGCCTGGGCGCAAAAGATGGCGACTTTGGGAGCGGGGGAAATCTTGCTCACCTCCATGGATCGGGACGGCACCAAGCAGGGCTATAACCTTCCCCTGACCCGGGCCATCGCCGATGGGGTCGACATCCCGGTCATCGCCTCGGGCGGGGTGGGCACCTTGGACCACTTGGTCGAGGGCATTCGCGACGGCCATGCCTCCGCCGTTCTGGCCGCTTCGATTTTTCATTTCGGCGAATATTCCATCGCCCAGGCCAAGGCCCATATGGCGGCCGCCGGCCTGCCCATGCGCTTGAACCACGATGTGGCCGATGACGGGCCGGGCGAGAAAGGGGCGCCATGAGAGAAGAAGATTTGAATGGTGCGGTGCTGGACGAGCTGTTCCAAACAATCCTGTCCCGTCGCGACGGCGACCCCAGCACCTCCCACACGGCCAAGCTTTTCGAGAAAGGCGTCCCCAAAATTGCCCAGAAGGTAGGCGAGGAAGCGGTGGAAACGGTGATCGAAGGGGTTGGCGGCGAGGTAGACAAGCTGGCATCGGAATCCGCCGATCTGCTGTATCATCTCTTGGTGCTTTGGGCCGCCCGGGGCGTGACGCCGGCACAGGTCTGGGCCGCCTTGGAAGGACGCAAGGGCGTATCCGGCCTGGCGGAGAAAGCCTCCCGCGGCAAGTCCGACGGCGCCTAACCAGGCTCTGGGGTTTTAGAACACACAGTCAATCGAGGGGTAAAGCCATGTCGAGCGCCTATGACGATCAAAACATCTTCGCCAAGATCCTGCGGGGTGAAATCCCCTGTAACAAGGTCTACGAGGATGAATTTGTACTGGCCTTTCACGACATTCAGCCCCAATCCAAGGTTCATGTCCTGGTGATTCCCAAGGGGGCTTATATCTCCTTCGACGATTTTTCCCAGGAGGCCAGCGACGCGGAACTGGCCGGGTTTTTCCGGGCCGCCGGCAAGATCGCCCGGGATCTGGGCATCGCCGGAGAGGGCTATCGCGCCTTAGCCAATCACGGCGTCAACGCCAATCAGGAAGTGCCCCACTTTCACCTGCACCTCTTCGGCGGCCAGCCCCTGGGCCGCATGATCAAGGTGCCTGGCTGAGCAGAATCAGCCGAGCCGGCCGGGGGTCAGGCGACGGAAACTTAAGGCCTCGGCGATGTGCAGGCGGGTGACGTTCGGGACGGCCTGCAGGTCGGCGATGGTGCGGGCGACCCTGAGCACCCGGTGATAGGCGCGGGCGCTGAGCTTCATCTTTTCCGCCGCCGTGGTGAGCAGGTCCCGGCCGTCCTGGTCGGGCGCGGCCACCTCTTCCAAAAGCTGCCCGTCCGCCTCGGCGTTACATCGCGGCTTTGGCACGGCGGTCACCGCCTGATACCGGGATTGCTGGAGGGCCCGGGCCCGGGCCACACGGGCGGCCACCTCCGCCGAGCCCTCCGCCGGGGGCGGCAGGGTGAGGTCGCTGGCTTGCACCGCCGGCACCTCGATCTGCAGGTCGATGCGGTCGTAAAGGGGCCCGGAGATCTTCGACTGATAGTCCTGGGCGCAGCGCGGGGCCCGGCTGCAGGCCTGGGCCGGGTCGTCCAGATAGCCGCAGCGGCAGGGGTTCATGGCCGCGATCAGCTGCACCCGGGCCGGATAGGTTACGTGGGCGTTGGCCCGGGCCACGGCCACCTGGCCCGTTTCCAAGGGCTGGCGCAAGGCTTCTAGGGTGGAGCGGTTGAACTCGGGCAGTTCATCCAGGAACAAAACCCCCATGTGGGCGAGGGAAATCTCCCCCGGCCGGGCGCGCAAGCCCCCGCCCACCAAGGCGGGCAGGGAAGCGGAATGGTGGGGCGCCCGATAGGGCCGCTGCCGCAGCAGCCGGCCCCCTTCCAAGGCGCCGGCCACGGAGTGAATCATGGAAACCTCCAAGGCCTCCGCCGGCTCCAGGGGCGGCAGGATGCCGGGCAGGCGGGCGGCCAGCATGGACTTACCGGCGCCGGGCGGGCCGATCATCAAAAGGTTATGGCCCCCGGCGGCGGCCACTTCCAGGGCCCGCTTGGCGCTTTCCTGGCCCTTGATGTCCTTCAGGTCCGGCCCGCTGGGGCCGCTTTCCGCCAAAGCCGGCTCCGGCGGGGTGAGAACCTGGCTGCCCTTGAAATGGTTGATCAGGGACAAGAGGGTGGGCGGCGCCAGGATCTCGATGCCCTGGGCCCAGGCAGCTTCACCCCCTTGGGGCGCCGGGCAGATCAGGCCGATCTCCTGGGCCGAGGCGTGGAGGGCGGTCAGCAACACCCCGGCCGAGGGCGTGAGGCACCCGTCCAGGGCCAGCTCGCCAAACGCCAGGTAGCGTTCCACCTCGTCGCCGGGCAGGGCGCCCATGGCCGCCAGCAGGCCCAAGGCAATTGGTAAATCGAAATGGCTGCCTTCCTTCAAAAGGTCCGCCGGTGCCAGGTTGATGGTGATGCGCTTGGGCGGCAGGCCCAGTCCCAGGGATTCCAGGGCCGATTTCACCCGCTCCCGGCTTTCCGCCACCGCCTTGTCGGGCAGGCCAACCACCGTGAAGGCGGGCAGGCCGCTGCCCATGTGGACCTGCACGTCCACATCCACCACCTCCACGCCTTGAAAGGCGACCGTCTTGACCCGCGTGACCATCCCCGTGCCGCCCGTCCCGACCGTGAAGCCAAAAACCAACCTTGCATAGGGTTGTAGGCAAGATTGGCCGCTCAATCTAGGCGGCGACGCCGGTTTTGACCAGCAAAACAAGCTTCGCTTGCTTTTCGTGGGGTGATTTTGGCGCGGCGGCAGCGGGCGATAATGGGCAAAAAGGGGCGCGCGCGGCTACAGTCGGGTCTCGATGGCGTCCCAGATGGTGGCTTCCAGGCAAACGCCGTCGAAACGGTTGATTTCTTGGATGCCGGTGGGCGAGGTGACGTTGATTTCGGTCAGATAGCCGCCGATCACGTCGATCCCCACGAAGATCAGGCCCTGTTCTTTCAGGATGGGCCCGAGGGTCTCGCAGATTTCCCGATCCCTTTCGTCCAGGCCGGAGGCATGGGGTTTGCCGCCCACGTGCATGTTGGAGCGGGCCTCGCCGGGGGCCGGGACCCGATTGGTGGCGCCCACCGCCTCGCCGTCCACCAGGATGATGCGCTTGTCCCCGGCCCGCACGGCGGGCAGGTACTTCTGCACGATGATCGGCTCCCGATAGAGCCCGGAAAACATTTCCAAGAGCGCATTGAGGTTCTCGTCGTCCGGCTTGATGTGGAAGATCCCGGCGCCCCCGTTGCCGAACAGGGGCTTGATGATCAGGTCCTGATGCTTTTCCCGGAAGGCGAGGACCTCCCGCCGGTCGCGGGTAATCAGGGTCGGCGGCATCAGGCTGGGAAAGCGGTTGCCGAAGAGCTTTTCCGGCGCGTTGCGCACGGCGGCTGGATCGTTCACCACCAGGGTCTTGGGATGGACCAGCTCCAGCAAATGAGTGGCGGTGATGTAGGACATGTCAAAGGGCGGATCCTGACGCATGAGCACCACGTCCATATCGCTCAGGTCGGCCAAACGCGCCTCGCCCAGGGTGGCGTGATTTCCCGCCTCGCGGCGAAACTCCACCGGACGCATGCGGGCATAAACCCGACCGTCCTGATAGCACAGGTCCTGGGGCAAATAATGATAGAGGCGGTGGCCGCGGGCCTGGGCTTCCAGGCCCAGGACAAAGGAACTGTCGCCGTTGATATCGATGGTGCTGACCGGGTCCATCTGGATGGCGACCGATAGGCTCATGAACTCTCTCCCGAAGGGATGCCGCAAATGCCCCGTTAGTTAAGCTGGGATTTCAGCTCTTGCAATAGGCGGGCGGCCTGATGCTGGGCTTGCTGATTGTCGTTTTGGCGCAAAAAGGCCTCCAGCGCCTGTATCGCGGCCATGATGTTGCCTTGCTGGGCCTCCAGGATGGCGGTCTCGTAGATGAAGCCGGCCCGCTCGGGGGCTAGTAGTCGCATGGTATGCAGACTGTCCAAGGCACCGGGGATGTCGTTGTGCTGGATTCGGCGGGTCTTGATGTTGTTCTGCAGCCGGATCAAGGTGTCCCGGCTGGTCACTGGTTCCGTGTAGTGGCCGTGCAGCTCCGCCTCAGGGCCGGCGAAGGCCTTCAACAGCTGTCGCAGGCCGCTGGCGTCATAGGTGGTGCCGGCGCGGAAGGGATCGAACACCAGGCGCGCCCCGGCGGTTTCCAGGCGCAGGACAAAATGGCCGGGGAAGTTAAGCCCCACGATGCGCCAGCCTTGCCGCGGGCCAACCTGCTGGGAGATGTGCAGGTAGAGGATACCCAAAGCCACGGGCAAACCCTTGCGCCGGTCGATCACCCGCAACAGGTTGGCGTTTTGCAGATCATCGTAAGTGCGCTCGTCGCCCTGATAGCCGAAATCCTCGCAAATCACCCTGGTAAGGGCCATGAGGCGGGAGTGGGCTGTGGCGTCCGACGCCAGGGGGGTGAGGGCGGCTTCCGCAGCCTGGCCGAGTTGATCCAGATGCTCCTGGTAGCGGGCCAGGGGCACCCTTGGGCGGTCCCAGGCGCCCAGGAGCAGGGCCGCCTCTCCGATGCCCAGGCGTTCCTCGTCCTCTTGGCCCAGGTCCTGGAGCCGGCGTTCCAGCTCCGGACGCTCCAGGATGCCGGTTTTGCTTGTCACCGGGCGGATCTCCCCTGCCGTTGTCGGCCGACCCCATGCCCGATTTTGCTCGACTGGATTCCGTTCAAGAAGCGGGTTGGGGCGCAGCCTTTACCCTGACATGACTCACCACGCGCCGCACGTAGGAAATGGATTTTGCATGTCCGATCACCCGCTCCAGCTCCGCTTGGCTGCGGGCCACGCCCATCAGATATACCACTTGGTCTACGGTATCCACCGAGTAGTCAATCGAACTGACCTTTTGGTCTAGTAGAATGGCCGTGTTGAGCTGGGTGGTGATCCAAAAATCATGGGCGAGATCGCTGGTCGTCTCGTCATCGCCCACCTCGATCTCGTTGATGACCTCTTTGACGCCGTCGGCCTGCCAGGCAAGGGCCACGGCCTTGGAGCGGATTTCCGGGTCCTCCACCAGGCCGGTCAGCAAGACCCGGCCTTCTTGCACTTCCAAGCCCACTTCCATCAGCACTTTTTCGCTGGACTGAAACCACAGGTGATTGATCTCCAGGCGGATCTGGGAATCGCTCACCACGTGATCGAAACCCTTTTCCTGCTGGCTGGCGGTGGCCGTCATGGCGCCGGCGCCGATCGCCGCCCCGATGGGCGTGCAGCCGGACATGAGAATGGTGATGCCGACGGCGCCGAGCACGACACCGGCCCAAGGAGATTGACGCGGCAACTTTCTCCCCCAAGAAAGTAAAGTGTTGTTGTGCGTTTCGAAATGAACGCTTGAAGCGTCCCATTATCAGGACGAACTTGGTTAATTAATTCTGAATCCAGGCATTGGTCAGATGGCGCGGCAAGCGCCCCGGGCTCAGCAAGAGGGCGTCAAAGCGTACCGTAAAGTCCGCGAATTCGGGACGGCGCTGCAAAAAGACCGCGCTGGCCCGCACGATGCGGTTTTGCTGCCGGGGGCTGATGGACCCGGCGGCCGATTCCAGATCGCCGCGGGATTTCACCTCGATCATGGCAAGAGTGCGGCCGCGACGGGCGACCAGATCGATCTCGCCTACGGGCACCTTGAAATTCCGCGCGACGATGCGATAGCCCTTGAGGCGCAGCCACCAAATGGCCTGCCATTCGGCGCGGCGGCCACGGTGGTAGGACCGCACCCGCTTTGCGGATTTTTCCGTCTCATCCTTGCGTACCGTCATGTGGCGGACCCCGTCATGGCGAAGAAGCGGTCAATCACCGGGTTCTTGCAGGGCCAGGGCGCGGGCATAGACCTCCCGCTTGGGCCGGCCGCTGGCTTGCGTGATCGCCGCCACCGCGTCCCGGGTGCTCCCGGTTTCCAGGGCTTGGGCGAGGGCGTCGTCCAACTGGGCATCGCTCCAGCGCGCCTCGGCGGCGTCCGGCGGGCCGACGATGATGACGATCTCCCCCTTGGGCGGGCCATCGGTTTGGACCTGGGCGGCCAGCTCCGGCAAGGGGCCGCGGCGCACTTCCTCGAACTTTTTGGTCAACTCCCGTGCCAAGGCGCCCTGTCGTAGGCCGAGGCCTTCGGCCAGGGCCGCCAGGGTGGCCGCCAGCCGGGCGCCGGCCTCGTAAAAAACCAGGGAGGCCGGAATCCCGGCCAGCTCGGCGATGGCTTTCCGGCGGGCGGTCTGCTTGGGCGGCAAAAAACCGGCGAACAAAAACCGGTCGGTGGGCAAGCCCGAAAGGGTAAGTCCGGCGAGCACCGCGGAGGC